>QIHL01000048.1 GCA_003230965.1 Candidatus Magasanikiibacteriota bacterium
TGTATTTCGGCTGCACGACTATGTCTTACATTTGTCATTCGCCTTAACTCCATAAAGCTCTGCTGCGCGATATTACTAATTTCGATAGCCAGACCTTCTTTCGCGTCAATAGCCTCTAGATACTGCACAGCTTTAGTTTTATGGCCAATTATTCGGAAAAGACCATTTTTTATATGACCAGTTTTTTGCATTACGTCTGTTCCAGAGCGAATAGCAGTAGAGAGAAGGTTTGCTATACTCTCTAGATGACGCGCTCTTTGACCTAGCTCGTTTGCGATTTTATATTCTGGTGGCAATGACTGTTCTGCTTGCTCCCATAGAACACTAAATTTTTGTCCATCCTTTAGCGTCACCACCACACGAGTAGGTGCATCAACTTGTCCCATTGTGTGCCACAATCCGATTATTATTTTTTCTATTGGATTATCTGCTGTTGGATGAAATTGCTCTATAACTTTTGCAGGGAGCTGTTTTTTTTCGTCCACTATTTGTTCATGCTGGGAAACTTCTATTGAGAGATTTTTTGTCTTAGTATAATTTTTAGGTGGATGCCACTCGGCAGTGTCAGGTGGCATATTTTTTCCATGTTCTGGAATCATAGAGTATGTTGTTCAATAATTTATTAAATCCCTTGTATATTTTCTGAATCACAAGGTTTGCTTTGGTCATCCGTTAAGCAGGTATTGAACCTCCTTAACTTCATAACGAAATATCTTATTAAAGTCTACCCCATTAAAGAAGGATTGTCTAATCAATCCGTTAGTATTCTCATTTGTTCCTCATCCCAAAAAACTTCTGAGACAAACAAAATAAGCCTTGACTTCCAAAATATTTAATGAATTCAATTTTTCAAAACACGTTATTTTTTAGTAATTGTTTTCCTTAATCTGAAAATATGATTGTGGATGCAAACAAGATGGACATATCTCTGGTGCAGAATCTCCTTCATGCAAATAACCACAATTTAAACACTTCCAAATTACCTTCCCATTATTATGAAAGACTTTTCCAGAATCTAAATTTTCATGTAGTTTTTGATATCTTGCTTCGTGTGCCTTTTCCACAGTTGCAATCATTCTAAACGCAGTTGCTATTTCATCAAATCCTTCTCCTTCGGCAACTTTAGCAAATTCTGGATATAATTTTGTCCATTCTTTATTTTCGCCAGCTGCTGCAGCTTTTAAATTTTCAAGAGTAGTTCCTATTTTACCTGCTGGATAAGTCGCAGTAATTTCAACAGGTCTTCCTTCTAGAAATTTAAAAAATCTTTTTGCGTGTTCTTTTTCATTCAATGCTGTTTCTGCAAAGATGGCAGAAATTTGCTCAAGTCCATCTTTTTTTGCTTGTTTTGAAAAATAATCATAACGCATTCTTGCTTGAGATTCTCCAGCAAAAGCCTTTAATAAATTCTGTTCAGTTTGTGTGTCTTGTAATGTTTTCATAATAATTAAATTAAAAATTAAAAGTTTATAAATAATTCGTTTAAAAATTTATTTATTATCACTATTTTTTAAACCATACACCCAATACCCAAATACTGTTCGCTATTCTTTATTTTCTTCTACTGGAGCTTCGCTAACTTCTTGCTTGTCATCCTTAACTTCCACGTCTGTGGACTTTTTTTCTTCTGTTTTTTCTGGTTCAACAATTTTTTTAGTTTTTACACCAGCTAACTTGAGTCCTAAACGGTGCTCTGCTGGTTCAATATTCATAACATCAAAATCGTAATATTTACCAACTTCAAATTTATCACGCATTTCTTGTTCATTAATTTGTTTATCAGAAAGTTCAGAAATATGTGCGAGTCCATGAATCTGATCATCAAGTTTAATCATCAAACCAAATGATTCAATTTTGTGAACTTCGCCAGAAACCACCTGATCAATTTTGTATTTGTCTTTGACGCTCTTCCATGGATCATCAATCAACCGTTTCATGGAAAGATAAATTTTTGATTTATTGAGATCAATAATTTGTGCCTTTACTTCCTGTCCAACTTTCAAAATATCACGTGGATGATCAATGCGCTGCCAAACAATCTCTGAAATGTGAACTAAACCTTCAAGCCCTTCACCAAATTTGACGAATGCACCAAATGAAGTAAGTGCACTTACTTCTCCTTCAATTATATCACCAATACTATAGGAATCTAGTACAGCTTTTTGATCATCTTCCCAAACTGCTTTTTCAGAAACAATTAGTTTGTCATTTTCCTGATTCACGTCAATAACTTTTACTTGAAATTCCCTTCCTATAAATGAACGAAGATGTTCCAAAATTTTATTTTTATCTCCGCCAGGAACTCGAGGATAATTATCTGGTGATAATTGAGATACTGGCATGAACCCAGTCAATGCATCTACTTGCATCAAAAGGCCACCTTTGTTTGCAGCCAAAACTTTCGCTACCACCGAGATGCGATCTTTTGACCACTTTTGCATACGATCCCAGACTAATTGTTGACCTGCGACACGGAATGATAACTCCATTTCACCACTTTCGTTTTCTTGTTCCAAAACAGTTGCTTGAACAATATCACCAACTTTTATATTTCCGTATTCTTTAGACTCTGCAAACAATTCTGGTCCGCGCACAACGCCAGTAATAAAACCACTAACATCAATGCGTACATCACCATTGTCTACAGACACGACTGTTCCTTCTATTAGAGCTCCTTTTTTGGGCACTTTGGAGAAAAAACCCTTAAGCAATTCTGCAAATTGCCCTTTTTTTTCTTGTTTTTCGTCTGACATAATTAAAAATACAATTAACTTGCGGGCGACGAACCCAGAACAAGCCCCATTTAGGATAAATAAAGTGTGCATACTATAGCATACGTATCTCATTTTAGCAAGAAATGTAATGCTCTTGCGAAACACTCAAAAATTCGCTATACTATTCATATCATTTTGATTTATATAGACTATTTATTCTATGCATATAACATGGCTCGGCGGTAGCTCTATTAAGCTTCAAACAAAGCCTGATTCTCAAGATTTGACTATTCTTATTGACCCATATAAACCATCTGAGGGTATTTTTCCGCACAACCTCATGGCACATGTGGTTCTCTATACGCATGGTAAAAAAAACTCTATCACTATAACAGGTAATCCATTCATACTAGCAACACCAGGAGAAATTGAAACACATGGTGTGCTTATCGCTGGTACCTATGGAGACAGCAATGAACAAACTGTGTTTCGCATTGATGTAGAACAAATGAGTGTTGGTCATCTAGGTTTTTCTAGTAAAATACTTACAGATAAAGAAGAAGCACTACTTTCTGGAGTAGATATTTTGTTTGTTCCAGTCGGAGGCGATGGTTGTTATAATGCAGAACAAGCTGCCAAAACGGTCAGTACAATTGAACCACGAGTTGTCATCCCAATAGCATTCAAGAATGATACGAATCCAAAAGCAATGGATGTTACATTTTTTTTGAAAGAAATGGGTGTATCAAATAATACACCAGAAAAAAAAGCTATTTTGAAAAAGAAAGATTTGCCTGTTGAAGACTTACGAATTATTGTACTTGATAAAGAATGATGACTATGCCAAAAAATAATGACAAAATATATAAAAAAATTGGAGATCAACAAACTACTCCTTTAGATATCAAACATGTTGCTGCAGATATTCATCAGGCAGCTGAGATGATTCCTGGTATGATTATAGACTCTGTTTCTGATACAAATAACAAAACAACAAATCATAAACATATTACACCACCGCCTTCAAGACAATCACCGACACAAAAACATTTCACACAAAAAAAACAGAGCAGTTGGGGAATCTGGGCGGGAACAGTACTTTTTAGTGTTCTTATTTTAGGAATCTGGATTATTCACGCACAATCTGTTATACATGATACAATCAATCAGAAAAATATTATTCCTCCAGTTCTTTCTGCTGTAAAAATGGATTTTCAAAGTGCAATGAATAATGTTAATGGTGGCAATTCACAAATCTGGGAATCTGCACTAACAAAACTTGAGGGCGAAACCAGTGTAAAAGCTGCTTTGTCCAGCATTTTACAAAAGCAACAAGTAGTCGCAGCCAAAATACCTATCATAGCTCCCGCAACAACAACTACTGATACTGCACTAACAGCAACCAAAAAATAATACGCCAATGAGATATTATGTAAAATCAGATAACACAGACATGTATGACAAAAAAAATGAAAAGAATACTCAAATCAAAAAAAACTGAGGATTCACAAGTACACTCTGTTGGAACTGTTAAACCAGTCCATATTGTTGAAGAAATGCAAACTTCATATCTAGATTATGCAATGAGCGTAATAGTCGCACGTGCCTTGCCTGATGTCAGAGATGGATTGAAACCTGTTCATCGTCGTATATTGTACGCAATGTGGGGATTGGGATTACGCCACAACTCTAAATTTTTGAAATCAGCTCGTGTGGTTGGAGACGTTATGGGAAAATACCACCCACACGGTGACTCAGCTATCTACGACTCTCTCGTTCGCATGGCACAATATTTTAGCATGAGTAAACCATTGATCTATGGACAAGGAAACTTTGGTTCTATGGACGGAGACTCTGCTGCTGCAATGAGATATACCGAAGCAAAACTACATTCTGCTGCTGAAGAAATGTTGTTTGATATTGAAAAAGATACAGTCAACTTTTCACCAAACTATGATGGGTCTCAAAAAGAACCAACTGTCCTTCCATCAAAATTGCCAAATCTACTCTTGAACGGAAGTATGGGTATTGCAGTTGGTATGGCGACAAATATTCCACCACATAATTTGAACGAATTGTGTGATGGTATCAAATACCTAATTGATCACCCAAAAGCAACAGTTGAAGATTTAATGCAATATATCAAAGGTCCTGATTTCCCTACTGGTGGTATTATATACAATGTCAAGGACATCGCTATAGCCTATGCAACTGGACGTGGTGGTATTGTGTTGCGCGCAAAAACAGAAATTAAAGAAATGAAAAATGATCAATTTGCTATTATTGTCCATGAAGTTCCTTATCAAGTAAACAAAGCAAATCTGATTGAAAAAATTGCGACCTTAGTACAAGATAAAAAAATTGATGGAATAAAAGACTTACGTGATGAATCCAATAAAGACGGCGTTCGCATTATGATTGAACTCAAAAAAGATTCCTATCCAAAAAAGATTTTGAACCGTCTATTCAAGATGACGGAATTACAGACCACATTTCACGTAAATATGATTGCTTTGATTGATGGAATTCAACCACGCCTCTTGAACCTAAAAACAGTACTGGAAGAATATGTAAAACATCGCCAAGAAGTTGTACGTCGCCGTATTGAGTTTGATTTGAACAAAGCTAAGGATCGCGCACATATTTTGGAAGGATTAAAAAAGGCACTTGATAAAATAGATCTCGTCATAAACATAATTCGTAAATCAAAAGACAAAGAAGAAGCAAAAATAAATTTGATGAAAACATTCAAATTTAGTGAACGGCAAACTGTTGCTATTCTAGAAATGCGCTTGCAACAATTGGCAAATTTGGAACGCAAAAAAATTGAAGATGAATTAAAAGAAAAAAAAACATTGATGAAAGAACTAGAATTAATCCTTTCAAATTCAAAAAAAATCTTGGATATAATTAAAAATGAATTGATAAATATAAAAGCATCGCATGGAAATGAACGCAGAACAAGTATTGTCTCTCATGGCGTCAAAGACTTTAGAATTGAAGACTTAATTCCAAATGAACCAACAATAATCATGACAACACAGGACGGCTACATCAAACGTATGCCACCTGACACATTTCGTACGCAAAGCCGTGGTGGCAAAGGTGTCATCGGTTTAACAACAAAAGAAGAAGATGTAGTTGATAATATAATTTCAACGAATACACACGACCAAATGCTATTTTTTACAACGCGTGGACGTTGTTTCCAGTTACGCGCATACGATATTCCACAAGCGAGCCGTACAGCAAAAGGACAAGCAATGGTAAATTTCCTGCAACTAGCACCACATGAAAAAATGTCTGCCATCCTTTCAATGAAAGATATGAGCAAGTATAAATATCTCGTGATGGTAACAAATAAAGGAACTATTAAAAAAACTGCGCTTAAAAATTTCGCCAATGTACGTAAATCTGGATTGATTGCAATTAAGTTAAAGCAGGACGATATGCTAGATTGGGTTCGTCCGTCATCAGGCAAAGACGAAATTATTTTGGCGACGAGACAAGGACAAGCAATTAGATTCAAAGAAAGTGTTGTCCGTGCCATGGGACGTTCAGCCGGAGGAGTACGTGGATTGCGCCTGAAAAGTAACGATGAAATTATTGGTATGGATATTGTAGAGACTGCGCTTGTGAATAAAAAAATCTTGGAACTTCTAGTAGTCTCTGAAAAAGGACTTGGAAAACGCACCTACGTCTCAGAATACAAAGTACAAGGTCGTGGTGGTAGCGGAGTCAAGACTATGAATGTCACAAACAAAACTGGATCAATTGTTGCCATGCGTATAGTCAACAATACAAAAGAAGGTGATCTGATGATGATATCTGTAAAAGGTCAGGTTATCCGTATTCCGATTAAGTCAGTTTCTACGCTCGGTCGCGCTACACAAGGAATTCACATAATGCGATTCAAAGTACATGGCGATACTGTCGCAAGCATTGCAATATTATAAAAAAATACTATTATACTTGTCTGATCTCATGACAACGACTGCAATGCTTCTTTGAGCAAAGTCTCTGTATTTTTGTCTGTCGTATCCATATCTTTCACAGTAGCACGTGCTTCATCACGAGAATAACCAAGTGTAACAAGTCCATCAACAACTTCACTAAGCACGCTCCCTGATACGTCACTGGCAAAATCAATACTAGCACCGAGTGCCTGCACTTTTGATTTTAATTCTACGACAAGTCGTGCTGCTGTTTTTTTGCCAATTCCTTGCACTGCAGACAAATAAGTTACATCACCGCGTGCGATAGCAGATTGAATTTGTTCTACTGATCCAACAGACAAAATATTCATGGCACTTCGTGGACCTACACCAGATACACCAATCAAAAGATCAAAAAAAACTCGTTCTTCCTTCGTTTCAAATCCAAACAATTCCTGACTTTGATCTGTCACCTTCAAATAGGTGTGCAGTTTAATATCATTTCCTTCTTTTGCAGACAATGCCAGTGTTCGTGCTACGCGCACTCCATAGCCAATACCACTACTAGTCATAACAGTAATTACATCGTGTGTTTTGTCTGCGATTATACCCGTAATTAGAAAAATCATACTATGATAAATATGAAATCATTGTCTGCACACCAACCCCATTTGCTCCACCTTTGATCCATGTTTTTCCTTTGCTACCAAAAATTGCCGAAGCCATATCTATATGCGCCCAAGGATACAATGCTTTTCCATCTTCATCTTTTGTAAAAAATTCAAGAAAAGCTGCAGCATTACTCGCACCACCATAGCTGGTTTCAGTAGCATTTTGTATATCAGCGACATCACTTGTTGTCATGGTCTGCGTAAATTCTTCTCCAAGCGGTAGACGCCAAACTAATTCCCCAGATACTTCTGCACCTTTTTCAATCCCACTCAATATTTTTTCATTATTCGTAAACAAACCGTAGCGCTCACCTCCAAGTGCTACCATACAAGCACCAGTCAGCGTTGCAAAGTCAATTACTTCTTTTGGATTGTACTTCGTAGCATAACAAAGTGCATCTGCCAATACGAGCCGCCCTTCCGCGTCTGTATTTGTAATATGAACTGATCGTCCGTTCATTGCTGTTAGAATATCATCTGGTTTATACGCAGCGCCATCTGGCATATTTTCTGTTGTAGCGACCAATGCAATAATATTCTTTTTTAGCTTTAACCCTGCAGCCGCTTTAATCACAGCAAGTACAGTTGCACCACCAAGCATGTCAAACTTCATGTCTTTCATATATTTAGTAGGCTTCAAAGACAACCCACCAGAATCATACGTTATACCTTTACCAACAAGTACTGTTGGTTTTTGTATTTTTTTTGCTCCCCAATATTCCACAATAATAAATTTTGGTTCTTCTTTGGCTCCGCGCGCTACACCAAGCAAACACCCCATGCCAAGTTTCTGAATATCTGAACGAGATAATATTTTTACAGAAACATCTGTAAGATTATCTAGTATCTTTGCTTTTTTTGCCAAGAACGACGGAGTCATAGTGGACGGTGGTGTATTTCCTAAATATCTACACCAATTCACTGCATCTACAATAATTTTTCCTTCTGTAATTCCATTCTCTACAATACTTTTCTGTGATGCAGTTACACCAACAAAAAATAGGTTGACCAATTTCATTTCTGCTGTTTTGTTATTTTTGTATTTATATGTATCAAAACTATATGCTGCCATATCCGATGCAATCACAGTTTCTTTTGAAATGGTTCGCAAATTAGATAAATTAACAACTTCTGGAGGTACAACAAATGATACGCTCGTCCATTTTTTCTTTTGTACTGTCATCACCGCAGCCCCAATAATCTTTTTCCAATCGCAAATTGACAGAGTCTTTTTCTCTCCAAGACCAACAAGTAGAACACGCGGAACCATTTCATTGTCTATGTACAATGGCAATTGCTCCATTTTTTTACCAGAAAAATCATCAAAAAAATTTATGTGATCCAATGTAATCCCAACTAATTCAGGCAGCACAACTTTTTTATCTTTTTTTGATGATTGAAATACAGGAATAATCATGCAATCTGTATTTACAATTTCAAAAATACTGTGATACATCATACTATAATAATTAATTTAATATACTAGCTATTTTAATAAAATATGATAAAAAAATCTTGACTTTGTTA
>QIHL01000036.1 GCA_003230965.1 Candidatus Magasanikiibacteriota bacterium
AATATATAAAATAATACATAATTTTTTTAAGTATACCAAAAAAATAACTTTTTGTACAAATAAACCTTCACACAATAAGTATTTTTTTTAGTTTCAAATCAATAATTAAACCAATAAAAAAATTCCCTTGTTAGGGAATTTCTTCAAAAGAAAATATATTCTTTTTCGCAATACAAATGTGACAAAAATTACTTTGATTATTTCACTTCTTTAATCCCGATCCAAGATCGGTTTCGACAAGAGTCACTGTGCTTTCGCACAGAGTATCTCCAGAAAGGAGGTGATCCATCCACAGCTTCCGCTACGGATGCCTTGTTACGACTTCACCCTGATCATTAACCCTGCCTTCGTCCCCCATAAAGAGAGCCTTCGGGCATTGCCAACTTTCGTGGTGTGACGGGCGGTGAGTACAAGACCCGAGAACGTATTCAACGCGCCGTGGCTGATGCGCGTTTACTAGCGATTCCAACTTCATGTAGGCGAGTTGCAGCCTACAATCCGAACTGAGACCGGTTTTATGGGATTAGCTCCACCTCGCGGCTTGGCTACCCTTTGTACCGGCCATTGTATCATGCGTGTCGCCCTGGGCGTAAGAGCCATGCTGATTTGACGTCGTCCCCACCTTCCTCCGGTTTACACCGGCAGTCTCGCATGTACATTTAACATACGACAAGGGTTGCGCTCGTTACCCGACTTAACGGTACACCTCACGGCACGAGCTGACGGCAACCATGCAGCACCTGTATAGCACCTTCAAAAGAGGCTTCTGTTTCCAGAAGCTTGCAGCTATATGTCAAGCCCAGGTAAGGTTCGCCGCGTATAATCGAATTAAACCGCATGATCCACCGCTTGTGCGGGTCCCCGTCTATTCCTTTGAGTTTTAGCCTTGCGGCCGTACTCCCCAGGCGGTGCACTTAACGCGTTAGCTTTTTTGAACGGCACTGAGAGGGTCGATACTCCCAATACCTAGTGCACATCGTTTAGGGCGTGGACTACAGGGGTATCTAATCCCTTTCGCTACCCACGCTTTGGTCCATGAGTGTCAGGCATGTTCTAGCAAGCTGCCTTTGCCTTTGGTGTTCCTATCGATATCAGCGCTTATTACGACTACACCGATAGTTCCGCTTGCCTCTCCCAGCCTCAAGTATAACAGTATTGACAGCAGTCCTGATGTTAAGCACCAGGATTTGACCATCAACTTATTGTACCACCTGCGGACGCTTTACGCCCAATAAATCCGGACAACGTTTGAGGTCTCTGTATTACCGCTGCTGCTGGCACAGAGTTAGCAACCTCTTATTCATCAGGTACCGTCACGAATTCTTCCCTGATAAAAGCAGTTTACACCCCGAAGGGCGTCTTCCTGCACGCGGCGTCGCTCCATCAGCCTTTCGGCCATTGTGGAATATTCACGACTGCAGCCTCCCGTAGGAGTCTGGGCAGTGTCTCAGTCCCAGTGAGGCAGGTCACGCTCTCACGCCTGCTACTGATCAAAGCCTTGGTAGGCCATTACCCCACCAACAAGCTAATCAGACATAGGCCCCTCTCCGAGCAATAAATCTTTACATGCGAATGACATATGTCCCCGCATGACTATCGAGTATTAATCTCCCTTTCGGGAGGCTATGCTCGACTCGGAGGTAGGTTACCAATGTGTTACTCACCCGTTTGCCGCTCGGTCCCTCACCGAAGTGAGTCCGTCGCTCGACTTGCATGCCTTAGTCACGCCGCCAACGTTCGTCCTGAGCCAGGATCAAACTCTCAATAGTAGTGCAAGTTTCACATCATAACGACGTGGCACTCGCGTACACTGCAAGCAGTGTATTGAGATGATCCTTCTCTAGATTTTGAGAAGGTTATAATTTTGTTATTCAAGTGAAATAAACTGTTTTTCATTTTTGTCACATTCGTCTTGCGAATGTGAATATCGAACCTTTCCTTGGTTATTTTGCATTTGGTTGATTAAATTGTAATGAACGGTCAAACATTCCTGTCAGAGACAAAAGAAAAAAGAGGAACATCATCCTGCCATGATATAAAATCAGAGCAAAAATTTGTTACTCTTTCTTTTTCTAGTTTCTCCACACAGGAGACTTAGAAAAAAAATTGTCAAGAAAAATTTAATTACTTTGATATTCTATAGGAATATTTTATACTTGTCAAGTACCAACTGTACACATGCAATGTGGATAAGTAAAATAAAAAAATATTTGACAAAAAAAATTTTATAGCTTTCTTTAATTTTTCATTTTTTATTTACAATTTCGCCAGTCAGCAATTTTTTTATGGTCGCCAGATAAAAGTACATCTGGAACTTTCCAACCTTTGAAATCCGCAGGTTTAGTGTATTGAGCATATTCAAACAAATTTTGACTTTGTTTATTTTGTTTTTGAGAAATACTTGACAATCTATTGCCAAAAGTTTCTTCATTCAAAGAGTCAGGATTACCAAGGACTCCTGGAAGCAAACGCGATACAGCCTCCACAATTACAAGTGCACCAAGTTCTCCGCCAGCCAAGACATACGGACCAACAGAAATTTCTTCATCAATCATATAATCAATTACACGTTGATCAATACCTTCGTATCGTCCGCATACTAGCGTCAATTCATCTAATTGTGTAAATGATTCAACAACACACTGATCAAATTGTCTCCCGCGTGGAGATAATACTACAGTATGTTTCTTTTTTTTTAATTCACCAGTAAAAATTTTTTTCAGTTTGCCAATACCATTCATTTTTGCAAATGGAATTGCATCAATTGATTTCAATGCTGCATAAATCGGTTCTGGTTTCATAACCATTCCAGCTCCTCCACCGTATGGTGTATCATCAACAGTTTTATGTTTATCTGTTGTAAAATCACGCGGATTAACTGTACGAATAGATATGATACCTGCATTCTGTCCACGACGAAGAATAGACAAATTTGAATAATTTTTAATCATTTCTGGAAAAAGTGTAAGAATATTGAATTGCATACGATACAAACCTATAAAAAATACATGGTGCGTCAATAGTATTATACCACTACATACGAAATCAAAAAACCACGCCTAGTATGGCGTAATTTTTTTGTTACAAAATATTATTTTTTTCCTGCGACAATGTCTTGTTCTACACTCTTTGGTACTTCCGCATAGTGATCAAATTCCATGGAATAGCTCGCTCTACCTTGTGTCATAGAACGTAAACTTGTTGCATAACCAAACATTTCTGACAACGGAACTAACGCATGGATAATTTTTGCTTGTCCCCGATCAATCATTTCTTGAATCTGTCCACGTTTGGAACTCAAATCACCAATAACGTCACCCATATTTTCTTCTGGGGTCGTAACTTCAACTTTCATGATTGGTTCAAGAATAATCGGATTAGCTTTTTTTGCAGCTGCCTGAAACGCAATACTCCCAGCCATCTTAAATGCAACTTCAGAGGAATCAACTTCATGATAACTTCCATCGTACACAATTGCTTTGACATCTACCATTGGAAACCCACCAACAATACCGCGACCCATAGCTTCTACTATACCTTTTTGAATCGGTTGAATATATTCTTTTGGAATAACACCACCCTTAATTTCATCAATAAATTCAAAACCTTCTCCTCGCTCTTTTGGTTCCAATTTAATCCAACAATGACCATACTGACCACGACCACCAGATTGTTTAATATATTTTCCTTCTGCTTCAGCGTTCATCTTTATAGTTTCTTTGTATGCCACTTGCGGTGCACCAATATTTGCTTCTACTTTAAACTCACGCTTCATACGATCAACAATAATATCAAGGTGCAATTCACCCATTCCAGAAATAATTGTCTGCAAAGTTTCTGGATCTGTATGTACACGAAAAGATGGATCTTCTTCTACTAATTTTTGAAGTGCAATACCCATTTTTTCTTGATCAGGTTTTGTCTTTGGTTCAATCGCAACTGAAATAACTGGATCTGGAAATTCCATACGCTCAAGCACTACTTGACGATCTTCGGCACACAATGTATCACCAGTTTTGACATTTTTCAAACCGATTGCTGCAGCAATATCTCCAGAGTAGACCGCACTCACTTCTTCACGAGAGTTTGCATGCAAACGAACCAACCGTCCGACACGTTCTTTTTCACCAGTTGAAGTATTGAACACATAACTTCCAGAAGTTAACGTTCCACTGTATACACGAATAAAAACTAATTTTCCAACGTATGGATCTGTCGCTATTTTGAATGCAAGTGCAGACAATGGTGCACTATCGTCTGGCACTACTTTTATAATTTTTGTTTCATCTTCTGGATCATGAGCATCAATTGCTGGCAAATCAACTGGTGAAGGTAGATATTGAACAACCGCGTCAAGAACCAATTGAACACCTATATTTGAAAGTGCAGAACCACAAAAAACTGGATAAAGATCATCAGTCAATACAAATGTACGAATTCCTAATTTAATCTCATCAATCGTCAGTTCTTCTCCATTGAGATATTTATTCGTAATAGTTTCATTTACTTCTGCAATTTTTTCTACAAGTTTTGAACGATACTCTTCTACCTTTTCTTTCATATCTGTTGGAATTTCAATCTCAATTATTTTTTCTCCAAAATCTCCTTCAAAAATGTAAGCTTTACGCTCAATGATATCAATAACACCAGAAAATTTGCTCTCTGTACCAATCGGCAATTGTACAGCAAACGCATTTGAAGACAGACGTGTTTGAATAGATTTCAAACTCATAAAAAAATCCGCACCCACTTTATCCATTTTATTTATAAAACAAATACGTGGAACTTCGTATCTATCTGCTTGATGCCACACAGTTTCAGATTGTGGCTCAACCCCTTGAGACCCATCAAATACTGCAACTGCTCCGTCAAGAACACGCAATGAACGTTCTACTTCAATGGTAAAATCAACATGACCAGGTGTATCAATTATATTGATGCGGTTATCTTTCCAAAAACAGGTTGTTGTTGCTGATGTAATCGTAATACCACGTTCTTTTTCTTGTTCCATCCAATCCATTTCAGCAGCACCTTCATGTACTTCGCCCATCTTGTGTTTACGTCCAGTGTAATACAAAATACGCTCAGTAGTAGTTGTCTTTCCAGCATCAATGTGTGCCATGATCCCGATGTTACGAGTTTTTTTAAGAGTATAATCTCTAGGCATAATAAAGCAATGTAAAAAATGAGATTATAAAATTATCTACGGCGAGCAAAATGAGCAAATGCTTTATTTGCTTCAGCCATACGATGTACGTCTTCTTTCTTTTTCATTGTACCGCCAACACCTTCCAGAATATCCAAAAATTCAGCAGCCAATTTCTGTCCCATATTACCGCCTTTGCGAGCACTAGCAGCAGCAATAATCCAACGAAATGCAAGTGTATCCTGACGATATCCAATCACAGGCATTGGTATTTGATAATTTGCACCACCAACACGACGAGAACGAACTTCAACTTGTGGGCGTACTTTTTCAAGCACCTCATCAAAAGACTTCAGAGGATCATTTCCTGTCTTTTCTTTCAAAATTTCTAATGCACTATACACAATATCTTGAGCAACTGTTTTCTTCCCGCGTTCCATCACAAAATTAATAAACTTTGCAATTGTAATATTTCCATACTTTGGATCTGGTGCAATAACTCGCTTTGGAATTTGTCTTCCTCGTGACATACAATAAAAAATTATAGAATCAAATAATCAACTCCTATTTCTTTGGACGTTTTGCTCCATATTTTGAACGACCTTGGCGTCGACCTTCTACGCCTTGGGAATCATACACACCACGAACGATATGGTAACGGACACCTGGTAAATCTTTTACACGTCCACCACGAATGAGCACAATTGAATGTTCTTGTAATTTGTGTCCTTCGCCAGGAATGTAGGCAATAATTTCTGACCCATTTGACAAACGAACTTTTGCTACTTTACGCAATGCTGAATTCGGTTTTTTTGGTGTCGCTGTATAGACTTTGGTACACACACCACGTTTAAATGGTGCACCTTTGCGCAATGGTGATTTACGACGATGCAAACTGTCGTATGTAAATTGCATGGCAGGAGACTTAGACTTTGTTGTCTTATTCGTTCTGCCTTTACGCAATACTTGATTCATTGTTGGCATACTGATGTGCAATTATAGCTTTTGCTTTGCTAAATAAAAAATGGCTTTGCTTAAGCCAGTAATAATTAAAAAACTGCCTCAAGCGCTTCCCGATTGAATCGAGATCTTCTCCCTTTCTAAAGAATAAAAAGGAATACTGCACTCACAAGAAAACTTACGATGTATGAACACTATACAAGAAATCTAAAAAAGTGTCAAGAGTACTAAAACCCAACCACTCCTCCTGTAAACAAATGAGTCAAATAAACTATAATCGGCACAATCCATTGAAAAAGAAAAAAGATAAAAAAAAGTAGAATATAAAATCCGTACTGTTCAAGAAATTTACGAACCTGCCACATAGAATTTGGTAGCACAGCAAACAAAAGTTTTGATCCATCTAGTGGCGGAATCGGGACTAAATTAAAAACAGCAAGCAAAACATTTGCATAAACAATAATAAATGCCAGCTCAATCATGGTAGCAGATAGCGGAGCAAATTGAATAATCAAACCAAAAATAAACGCCAAAAATAAATTTGCAAATGGTCCAGCAAAAGCCACGAGCGCAGGTCCCCATTTCTGATTTTTTAGATTATATGGATTGTATGGTACAGGCTTTGCGTATGCAAAAAGAAAATAACTACCAGTCAAAAGACCAAACAAAAGCATCACTGCAGGCAAAATAATTGTTCCAAATTTATCTATGTGTACCCGAGGATCCAAGGTAAGCCGTCCAGCATAACGCGCAGTTGGATCACCCAATTGATCAGCTACCCATCCATGCATATACTCATGCAAAATAGCAGATGGGATTATGATAACAAAGAAAAAAATTATGCTAATAAACGTCATAACAAAAATCTTGACAAATAAATATAATTAGTGTACACTCTAAGAGATTTCTTTGCAACCAAAATTATTCAAAAATAAATTTCCTAAATACTATTTTCTTTATCTTATGGCACGTACATGCTCAAATTGTAAAAAAGGATCAAAAAAAGCTGCAAGCCGTAGCCACTCAAAAATAAAAACTTTGCGCAGACAACATGCAAATCTTCAAAAGGTAAATGGAAAAAAGATATGTACTACCTGCATGCGCACTGCAATCAAACAAGCTACATAAAATTGATTCTACATAAAAAAATCCCGATGAATTCGGGATTTTTTTATTACGTATTATTATCTAAAATTAAAACTTTACAATTCTCACATAACATGCCCCACAAATGTAATTGCAACAGCGAGAAATATAACGAGTGCTGCAACACGAAGAAACCACATTGTAAAATTTCCTATTCTGTATTTACCCATGATGTCTTTGTCCCGAGCAAACGTAATAAGGAAGTAAAAAATTAATGGGAGAATAGCTCCATTCAAATAATCTGCATAAAGCGTCAGACGAAACAAGTTTACATTTGGAAAGATAGTGATGATTAAACCAAACAAAATTTGAACAATAAAAAAAATATAAAAAATCTTTCCACTACGAAATCCTACATTCAATGTCCGTTCGTATCCAAACATTTCTGTAAAGACGTATGATGTAGCAAGCGGAACAATTGTTAATCCGAGAATAGACGCACCGAATAATCCAATTGCAAAGAGTAAGGAAGAGAATTGTCCTGCAAATGGTTTAATTGCCAGCGCAGCGGTATATCCATCAGTCACATGAATACCATGAATAAAAAGAGTATATGTGACAGCAATAGCTATCATCCACGATAACCCATTTGTGATAACTGCACCAGTATAGACTTCCACACGATTTGATTTCAAATCTTTGACTATTAAACCTTTGTCAACAATATAACTACTGATAAAAAATTGCCCCCATGCGGTTACTGTCGTACCCAATACAGCAATCAAAGAAAACCAGTAACCCAAATTCCATACATTTACATGCGATGGAAATATAAAACTATCATGAAATGCCTGCGCCCAATTAGGGTGAACGAGTATCGCAGAAATTATATATACCACATAAAACAATACCATTATCAAAAAAATCCTTTGCAACTTTTTGAAATTCAAAAAAATAACAAGTAAAATCAAAAGCAAACACGCCATAATTAAACCAATCTGCCACGGAAATTGAAATAACTGCATAGCAGACTTCAACCCACTAACATTTTGCAAAACTACGCCCTGATTGACTACAAAATAGAGTACAAAAACAAATAACGAAATACGCACACCGTACCGTTCACGAATCAACCCTCCAAGTCCTTTTCCACTAACTATTGCTAACCGTGCACCAACTTCCTGTGTAATTGCAAGTAGAATAGTCGTTGGGACAATCAAGTACTGTGATGCCATGCCATAGAGTGCCGCAGCAACAGTGTACGTTCCAACACCACCAGCATCATTATCCGCTATTGCTGTAATTAACCCCGGACCGATGACAGCGAGGAAAAGCATTGCATGCCCAAAAATACGTTTCCATTTTGGTTTAGCCATACGTTTTACGCTTTTGGCGCCAAACAGCGCATAACATCGTCAATTGTGACCACCCCGAGAAGCTTTCCTTTCTTGTCTACGACTGTTGCCGCAAACAAATTATACTTCGTCATGATATTAACGATAGTATGAAATGATGTATGTGGATGAAGCGTCGTCAAATATTCAACCGATTTTACAAGTAACTTTATTTTTGTACTGGGGTCAGAAATCAATAAAGTTCGCATTGAAATCGGACCAATAAATTTTCCTTTCT
>QIHL01000069.1 GCA_003230965.1 Candidatus Magasanikiibacteriota bacterium
TACACTACATACAATAAATCTATGTTTACTATATATGATTCCCAAAATAACTCTTCAACAAATTCTCACAGAAACCTCCAAGGCAGATAAAAAAACTATTGCAAGCTACCTTGAAAAAGCAAAAAAAGCTAATCAACCATTGGAAGAATATGTCATTGAACAAAAAATTATTTCTGAAAAAAAACTCTATCATGCTGCTGCAGATGTATTGGGCTTTTCGTTCGTGCCACTTTCTGGAGAAAAAATTAACAAAAAAATTCTCAATCTTATTCCAGAACCATTGGCAGAAACACATAAAATGGTTGCATTTACAAAAGATGGCAACTCGCTGAAAGTCGCGGCACTTGACCCAACTGATATTCAAACAATTGAATTTATTAAGAGAAAAACAAAATTGGACGTAGATGTTTCCATGACAACACCAACAGCAATGCGTGGTGCGTTACGCCAATATCATGATGACCTGCAACAAGAAATTAAAATTCAAATGCTGACTACAGAAGAAAAGAACGACCCAAATACATTAAAAAAAGCAGCAGAGGAATTGCCAGTTATAAATATAGTCAACAGCATTTTAGAACATGCAATCTACGAGAATGCTAGCGACATTCATATTGAACCAACTGACACTGGAGTGGTTGTACGTTATCGCATTGATGGTATATTGCATCAGGTTATGGAACTACCAAAAAGTGTAGAGAATGGTATGGCAGCGCGTATCAAAATTTTGGCACATCTAAAAATTGACGAACACATGCTACCGCAGGATGGTCGTTTCAAGATTGCATTTAGTGATGATACATATGCATTTCGTGTATCACTTATCCCTGTCTACAATGGAGAAAAAATTGTCATGCGTTTACTTCACGAGGGTGCCAAACCACTAAGCCTTGGTGAACTCGGATTACTGCCACAGGCAAAGGCTCTGCTAGAAAGCTCAATAAAAAAACCACATGGCATGGTACTAGTTACAGGACCAACTGGATCTGGAAAAACAACAACGTTGTACTCAATTCTAGGTATTCTTAATACACCAGATGTCAACATATGTACAATTGAAGATCCAATTGAATATCATGTTTCTGGAATCAATCAAAGTCAAATCAATCCAAAGGCTGGATTTACATTCGCCAGCGGTCTTCGTGCTTTTTTGCGTCAGGATCCTGACATTATTATGGTCGGAGAAATACGTGACCATGAAACTGCGGAAATTGCAATTCATTCAGCGATGACTGGACACCTTGTGCTTTCCACTTTGCACACGAATGATGCAGCGACTACACTACCACGTTTAATTGACATGCAGATTCCAACATTCCTAATTGCTTTTACTACTAACGTAATTATTGGTCAGCGTTTGGTCAGAAAAATTTGTACTGAATGTAAAAAAGAATATACACTAGACAAAAAAGAATTAGAACAACTACAAAAATTGAATGGGGAACAAAATATAACTACACTGTTTGAACAACAAAAAATTAATCTGTCAACAAAAGAAAAAAAACTTGGTACAATTACCTTTTATCGTGGACAAGGGTGCAGTAGATGCAATGAATCTGGATACAAAGGACGCATAGGAATTTATGAAGTGCTTGATATTGATGAACATATTGAAGAATTAATAAGCCAACGTGCTGATGCCAAACAAATAAATACATACGCCATTAAAAACGGCATGATTACTATGTTTCAAGATGGACTTGTCAAAGCAAAACAAGGTATTACTACAATTGAAGAAGTATTGCGTACGACGAGAGAATAGATGACTTTTGCATATCTCTTTTTTAGTTCCCTATTTTTTTATTTTAGTCTACAGGACGAAAGAAAAACGTAGCGAGTAAAAAGCTGACGACACAAACAAAAAATGTTATACTAGCAAAGTGTTAGATGCACTAATTTTAGTATGTCAAAAAAAGAACATAAATTTTCACAATTTGAACAAAAAATGAATGAATGGATCATTGATCACCTTACAACGATTCCTTTTATTGAAAAGATTTTTTTTATTGATCATTTACGCGTGATGATTCATGCTGGATTGTCCTTGGTAGAAGCATTAACAGTTTTAGAAAAAGAATCTGCAAACAAAAAATTCAAAAAAATTGTTAGTGGTATAAAAAAAGATGTAGAAACAGGTCAACAATTAAGCGACGTACTTGCAAAATTTCCAAAAGTATTTCCACAAACCTATGTTAAAATGATTCGTGCAGGAGAAATTGCAGGACGTATGGAAGACTCACTTGAACAGGTTGCCATTCAAATGAAACGAACCAGAGAACTTACATCAAGTATTCGTGGTGCCATGATGTATCCAGCAGTGATTTTGACTGCTATGACTGCAATTGGAATTATGATGGCAGTGTATGTGCTACCACAGCTGATTACAATTTTTGACCAATACCACGCAAAATTGCCATTGGCAACACGTATTCTTATTGCTATTACCCACCTCATTGGCAATCCATTATATTTAAGTATTATTCTAGGAACAATCATTCTATTTATTACTGGATTCATTGTATTACTTCGCCACTCTAGCGTTTTTCGACATGCCATACATACTATAAATTTATATATTCCAATCGCAGGACATATTATCAAACAAATTAATCTTGCAAAATTTTCTTTAACACTCTCATCCATGTTGGAAAGTACTGTCCCTATTATTGATGCAGTCCAAATTTCATCAGAAACATGCAGTAATCTACTTTACAAAGATTCATTACAAGAGGCATCAGAACTTATCAAAACTGGTACGCCTCTTTCAGAAATCTTGAAACAGTACAAAAAATTATATCCGCCCATGGTAACAGAAATGATTATGGTAGGAGAAAAATCAGGAGAAATAAATAGCTTACTCAAAAACTTGGCAGACTTCTATACTAGTGAAGTTGATAAAACCATGATGAATTTTACTAAAATTATAGAACCTGTAATTATTATCATCATTGGTGTCGCAGTTGGTGGACTGGCAGTCGCAGTTATCATGCCAATGTACACGTTGGTTCAAAGCTTCTAATATGTTTATAAATCCTTTTCCAAATGCATTCGGACTAGATATTGGTGACAGATCAATAAAAGCAGTTCAACTCACAAATGTCTCTATGCGCCATAGGTCGCCCACGTTTCAATTAACAAGTGCACTTTCTATAGAACTTCCAAAAGGGCTAATTGAAAATGGAGAACTCATGAAACCCGAGGATGTTAGAAAATGCATAATTGAATTATTGAACAAAAAAAAAGGAAGACAAACAAAAAAAACTAAATCAATTCGCTCCCCGTGGGTAGTTGCAAATCTGCCAGAAACACAAGGGTTTATAAAATTGATTAGTCTGGAAAAAAATATAGCGGATATTACTGCAGAAGATGTAATCAATGAAGCGGAAAAACATGTCCCATTTGAACCGAATCAATACTATCTTGACTGGGAAATTATTCCACAGCCGAGAATGGCAATTACCACGATCTCTCATATCTTATTGGCTGCAATTCCAAAACGTATTGCTGACAGTTATACCTATCTGTTAGAAAGTATTGGACTTGGTGTTATGGCGCTAGAAATTGAATCGCTCGCACTCACACGTGCAATGATCACGTCAAAAAAAGAATATACAGATGAAGCGCGACTCCTGCTAGACATTGGTGCTGCGAGAACAAGTTGCATTGTTTTTGATCATGACATGATTCAGTTTAGTGCCACAATTCCGTATGCAGGCAATATTCTGGATGCAGATATTGCCACAGCATTGAAAATATCAGAAGAAAAAGCAGAAAAACAAAAGATACACTATGGTTTGGATATACGACATCAAAACAAAATAACTTTTACAATTTTACAAAAAGGAACAGATACACTTATTCAACATATCAAACAAGCAATTGACTTTTATTACTCACACTTTTCTAATCCAAATCGTATTACTCATATTACAATGTCTGGTGGTGGCTCTAACCTGAAACTACTCAACACAATTCTTACTGAAACGCTCGGCATTGAATGTGCTCCTGGACATGAATGGAAAAATCTTGGCGAAGGTATACCTGATGATATTGATGAAGATGTGTCGCGTGGTTTTGCTACTGCTATCGGACTCGCTTTACGTGCAGCAGACAATCTTTTTATGAAACAAGATATTATCTAGTATGTTTCCAACTCGCCTAAATCTAATACCACCAGATAAAAAACGTCGCATACACAAGATTATTATTTTTCAATCAATAAAAAATTTCTTTGAACTACTGCTTATTATTGCATGCCTCGGAGGTATAGTATTGCTCGGATCAGAAATGATATTACAAGAACGATATAATGATCTCACACTAAACATTGTGTCACTCAATAATAGAAATATGTCCGCAAACCGACAAATCAATGCAATAAACAGACGGATAAAAGAAATCAATAACATCCAAAGTATGTATATTGTTTGGACGCCAATACTTACTCAATTGGCAGCAGGAGTTCCTTCCGGTGTAGTGCTCTCAACCATGGATATAAATGCAAAAACAAAAAAACTATCGCTTACAGGACATGCTGACACACGTGATGACCTACTACTTTTTCAACGTAATCTGCAGACCAATAACTGTCCAAATATTCTTTGTGTAGATACACTTCCAATTCCACCATCGCTCCTAACACAACAACAAGATATTAACTTTCATCTCAAAGCAACAATGACCAAAAAATAATACTATGGCACGACTCTCTATTAAAAAGAAAAATTATCTGCTTATTACCGTAACAGCCCTTGCGATTATTGTTGTATACATGTTGATTATCAACCCAACAATCCAAAAAATACAACACCTAGAAAATTCTATCTCTAATGATGAAAACTCAATTAACGGCAATATAACAAAAATTCAACTGCTACAAAAATCCATAACACGACTCAAAGATGTAACTGAACAGATGCAAAATATGAATCAAGTTACTATAAACAAAAATGCTGAACTTAATCTTATCACTAACTTGGAAAAGCTTGCAAAAAATAATAACGTGGCACAACACTTAGATTTAACGATTGTTGATGTCGCCAGTCAAAAAAATATCCCAGCCAATAAACGCATGCCATATGACAAATTTACATTTCATATCTCTGGAACTTTTCAGCAACTGATTACGTACATTTATACATTGCAACACCAATCTTTTTATATACTCATAGATGAAATTACATGGAGTAGTAACAAAAAAGGAATCATAAATGCATCATTTAATGGCCGAGTATATTTGACACAAAATACATTATGAAACTGACTTTCCTTAGAAAAAAACCCTCAAGGCTTCCGTTAAGTCAAGAATATCAGCACTATACAGAGCTACGCATTTTTACGTGGATTGGCATTGGAATTATTGTTACATCTGTTGGCATCATCGGGTGGTTCATATATGCCCACGTTTATCAAACAATTGATCGCGTAGATGCACTAACCTTTATCCAAGCCGATCCAACACTTGAACCAATCAACTTTCATCTGTACAATACTATAACAGATGCGTGGAATACAAAAATGACTAAAACACTTACAATAAATACAACAACCATTCGCAATCCATTTATTACTCCTTTATCAGCATCAACAACAAGTACACCTGTAATTACAACCACACAAACAACAAAAACACTATAATACTTATGAAACTACTATTTACACTCGGACGCGAACCAATTATCTCAATAGAAGAAATACATGCAGTGTGCACTACACTCGGTATTTCATATACCATTCTTTTAAAAAATAATAACCAATTAATTATTGAGACAGAAAAAAACTGCAATCCCACCGTACTCATGAATCGTTTAGGTGGAACAATAAAAATAAGTGAACTTATCCCAAAGAAAAAAACACCAGTAGAAACTATTACTGATGCACTGCAAAAAAATATAGACGGTAAAATTCACTTTTCTGTTTCAGGAGATAAAAATAAATATGTGGCTATTGCTACCAAAAAGCAACTAAAGGATCATGGGCTGTCAGTGCGCTACATTGCACCAAAAAATACTGCAACTATTCTACACAACAATCTTGTGACACGAGAATCTGACTTTACCGTTATAGACGAAAATGTATATGTTACCCGCGCAATTCAACCGATGGAAGATTTTGCTAATAGAGATTACAAACGTCCATGCATTGATAGCAAAAGTGGTATGCTTCCACCAAAACTTGCTAGAACACTTGTAAATCTGACATACAAAAATACAGAAGCTACTATTCTAGATCCATTCTGTGGATCTGGAACACTCTTGATGGAGGCGGTTGTTATGGGATTTACGCATATTATTGGATCTGACATATCAAAAGAAGCTGTTGAGGATAGTAAAAAAAATCTTAGTTGGTTGCAAGATAATCTCAAATTTTCAACATCCAATCTACAAATTATTCAAAGTGAAGTGCATAAACTTGAAAAAATACTTCCATCAAACTCTATAGATGCTATTGCGACAGAACCATACATGGGACAACCGTTATGCGGAAATAAAAAAATGGAAACTGTACAAAAACAAATACATGAATTAGCGACACTTTATACTAATGCATTTCGTGTATTTCATTCAATTTTGAAAAAAGATGGTGTCATAATTTTCATTATTCCAGAATTCCATATAAAAAATACAATAATCCATGTTGATTGTGTAAAAAAAATAGAAACAATAGGTTTTGAACTCCTACCGTGGTCAAAAGACCAAGAACATCTTACATACCATCGTCCAAACCAATACATAGCACGTACAATTTGGCGATTTATAAAAAAATAAAAAACACCAATTATGTAAACTGTACCTCCAAAAGTGGACACGGTTTTTTATTTTGTGTCCGTTAAAAGGGGTACAGTTCAATGATAGAGGTGTTTTTCTATTTCTAAACTAACTTATACCGACGTTGGACCAGCGAAGAGAAAAATAATAATAAACAATATAATTCCTGCAAGTAAATAATAGTATACGAGTTGAAAAGGTTGTTCTCCAGCAACTGGAAAATTTTGTTTTTTCTGTTGCATATTTTTATTTTTTTATTTATTTTTGTAATTTATAAAACTACAATTGCTAACAAGATAACATACATATAATAGCACAAAAAATGCCTTTTGTCAATGGCATTTTGTATAGAGTAGTGTATACAAACATTATTTTTCCTTTAGACTTTTTGATTCTTGTAATGACAACAAAATTTTACATTATTTCATATAACGTTCAAGTGTATGAGAAGTTGGACAGGTGTATAATATGCCGAAAGCATACACCCATCCAACTTGGGTGAACGACTGAGCAGAGCGAAGGAGTGAACCTCATAGTCTCTGTTGTGTGTTGTTGCGCTGATCTTATAGACCTATTTTTGCTTTACACTTTTTTTGTTCCTCATTACCTTTTTCAACCTGATAATCAGGAACAGTATATGGCCTTAATGTACTTGGATTTTCTACATCTATATAACCGAAGTCATGCCAATCTGCCCAAACCGAAAAACATGGACCAGGTGAATTATCAATAAGATCATACATTATGATTAGCTTTGATCCTTCAATGCCCATTGTTCTTAGTATACGATTTTTATGTTCTTCATAAAGTTTTGATAATTCACCAGTTTTGATGTTGTAAGAGTAGATTTTATTTGTACTCTTAATTGTATCTGGCCATTTTCCTGTTGTGTCTCCGCTGGTTGAGATGAAAATTACGTTATCATCGGATGGAGATTCTGGTGCATAGAAACTGTCTACTATTTCGCCTGTTTTTGTTTTAATGTCAGAGGTAAATAATTTCCATTGTGGGCTGTCATAGCTATATCCTTGTTTGATTGTTGGTGTGGTTGTTTTCGTCTCAACCATTTCTTTTACTTTTGGCTTAGTGGTTTGGACAGATTGGGTATCTGAGACCTTTTCTGTTGGAGTTTCTACTGTGGTCTTTGTACTTTGCCACAAGTACATACCGCCTCCAACTACGATTGCAGTAATGACCACAGCTAAGACGATTTGACATATACTGTTCCGATTTTGTTCTTCCATACTTTCTAAATTAATAAATAATTTATTTGCGTCATAGATTATTAAAACATCAATTCTGACTTTAAATCCTCTATCCAAAAATACATTTTCATAAAATTTCTTTACTATATCACCAAACATTGAAGGATATTCATAATAATCATCTAGAACAATTTTATGGTTTTTTATATCAAAAGACCCAGCTTGAATATCATGGTCATACATATAAAACACCTCAAAACAAACTTCTTTTTGGATTATATTTGTCTGTTCCTAATTTTAGAACAATCTTGATAAATTCATTTAGCGAAAGGTTGGAGTAGTCATCTTTTCCTATTGCTCTGTAAACATATTAACCATCTGGCAGATTTTTTCAATTTCTGTATCAACCTTTCGCCCAACCTTGAAATAATAGGGTTTTGTATTCAGATGATATTCAGGAACATGAATCTCTATTTTTTGTACTGCCATAGTAATTGAAGAATATTTGTGTTTAATAAATTTTTGCCTATACACTAATTTTTCTTTGTTCCCTACTCAAATTTCATATAACAGTTTAGCTATGCGTAGTGTGGGATTTAAAAGTACCACACTTTCAATTTAATACTAAATTAT
>QIHL01000040.1 GCA_003230965.1 Candidatus Magasanikiibacteriota bacterium
CAACTTAAAAAATAAACAGCAAGAAAAAGTTATAAACAATATCAAACAGTCTGATTTTGTTACAAGTACAAAACAAACAGCAGCATGCGGAGATTACTATGTTATACAAGGCTCTGGCGGACAAGAGTGTACTGGCACATACTGTGCAAAACAAGAAGGACATGACCAGGTCTGTTATAATAATAAATGTGTAACTGGAGAATTGATATTAGAATATTCTATCAATCAAAGTTTCATGGATAAGATGAAACCTTCATATGTGCCTACGGGTATCAATGGTTTAGAACAAGGCTACTTAGATACTGAAGACTTAGCATTATACGGTGTGTGCCATTCTACTGATACAAAAAGAACGTGTACAGGAAATAAATACTACGGATGGACCAGCAGTGACAGACTCACAGCTACTGAAAATAAAGGAAAAACTTTTCCAACTTATTCAGAACTTATTTCAAAACTAAAACTAGGCGAAGCCTACAAAGAAGCAGACTGGAAATGTATGACCGGACAAAAATTAGTTGGGTATGTATTTAAAACAGAATTGCACCATACATTCTTTGGGACAGTGCTACATGACAAGTGGGGGCTTGTACTTCAAGATGCTGATTTGGCCATTGGATTTGACACAAAAGGAAAAGCAAAAGTTGGACTATGGGATGCAAAGGGGAAAACAGCTAATTCAATAGGACCAAATAATTACATACCACTCCATTACTCTGGCTCTTTAAATATCTCATTGGATGACAATATAGTAAATGCAGTTTTAGAGAACCCACACAAAGGGGATCCACAATACGCTGATTGTTCCTCATCAGGATAACATAAATACCTTTTCTATGTCCACCATCAATATTACTGGCGCACGCGTACACAATTTAAAAAATGTATCGCTTGCGATTCCAAAACATAAACTTATTGTTATCACAGGACTTTCTGGATCAGGAAAGTCCTCTTTAGCATTTGATACAATTTATGCAGAAGGACAACGACGATATGCGGAAAGTCTAAATTCATACGCGAGACAATTCATGGATGTCCAAGACAAACCTGATGTAGACGAAATTACTGGTCTATCACCAACAATTGCTATTGACCAAAAAAAAGTATCACACAATCCACGATCAACTGTTGGCACTGCAACTGAAATCTATGATTATTTACGCCTCTTGTTCGCACGACTCGGTACGCAGTATGATCCAGAAACAAATGAACCAATAAAACAATATAGCAAGGGAGAAATTATAGAAATTGTAAGAAAAGAAGCACGCACAGGTAAACTACTACTTCTCTCTCCAATCATTATAAACCAATGTGTAAAACAAAAAAATTTACTTGAAAGTATAGAACAAACAGGATATGAACATGTACGCATAAATGGTATCGTGATGCCACTGGTACAGATGAAAAAATATAAATTTGATTCCAAAAAAACATACAACATTGAATTAGTTATTTCTAAAATTACGAATCCAAAAAAACAAAATATCGCGCACGCAGTTGACCAAGCACTAGATTTTTCAAATGGCTATCTCGCACTCGTCAATACAGACACAGGACATGAAGGATTCTATTCACAACATCCATTTTCTATCAGTACAGGCAAAGCCTACCAACCGATTGAACCACGCAGTTTTAGTTTCAATAGTCCGTATGGTGCGTGTCAACGTTGTACTGGTCTGGGATATACGCTAGATGTTGACCCAGAATTGATTATTCCAAATCCTCGTCTTACTCTTGCCGAAGGTGCAGTGCAACCATGGACGCGCATAGTTGGCAATCAAAACTATTACAAACAACTCCTACTGTCCGTAGCAGAAGCACATAATTTTTCTGTTGACATACCAGTAAAAGAATTACAACAAAAAGTCATGGATATTATCCTTTATGGAACTGACGGGCAGACGTATATCGTACACAACAAACAAGTTCACTACGATGGCATTGTACCAAATTTAATTCAGCGCTATGCAGAAACTGACTCTGAATATATCCGTAAAGAAATAGAACAATATATGCAGGAGCGTGTATGTCCAGTCTGCCAAGGCAAACGTCTCAAACCAGAATCTTTGTCCGTACGTATCGGCGAGCACTCTATTGCTGATATTGTAGAATTGACTGTAGAAGAAGCAATACCATTTTTTTCTACAAAACATACTGACAAGGAAACATTTTTATCGGCAATCAATTCAAAACAAAAAATTATTGCTGAGCCAGTAGCCAAAGAAATTCACACGAGACTCCAAAACTTGAGCAATGTTGGACTGGGGTATTTATCTATTAACAGATCTGTCACAACATTGTCTGGTGGTGAAGCACAGCGTATTAGACTGTCAACACAACTTTCTACTGGGCTCTCTGATGTTATTTATATTCTTGATGAACCGTCAATTGGTTTACATCCTCGCGATAATCAAAAACTTATTGATACATTACGCCAATTATGTAATAACGGAAATACTGTCATTGTAGTAGAGCATGACAAGACCATGATTGAAGCTGCTGATCACGTAATTGATGTGGGGCCTGGTGCTGGAATATATGGCGGACAAATCATAGCAGAGGGAACACCTAAAGAAATTAAAAAACAACCAGAATCTCTTACCGGACAATATCTATCTGGTAAAAATACTATACCTATACCAAAAACATATCGCAAAGGAAGTAAAAAAAGTATTAGTATCGTTGGAGCAAAAGCATTCAACCTCAAAAATATAACAGTGTCTATTCCTTTGGCAAAACTTGTTTGTGTCACAGGTGTTTCTGGATCAGGAAAATCTAGTTTAATTATTGATATCCTAAGTCGGGCACTCACAAAAAAATTTTATAGAGCAAAAGCTACGCCTGGCGCACACACTACAATCAAAGGTATATCCAATATTGACAAAGTAATTTCCATTGACCAAAATCCAATCGGTCGCACTCCACGTAGCAACCCAGCAACATATACAGGTGTCTTTACCGCAATTCGTGATATTTTTGCATCAACACCAGAAGCATGTATGCATAGCATGGACGCAGGCAAATTTAGTTTCAATGTAAAAGGTGGCGGACGGTGTGAAGCTTGTGCAGGGCAAGGATATATTTCAATTCCTATGCAATTTTTGTCTGATGTTTTTATGGAATGTCCAGAGTGTGAAGGCAAGAGATACAATCAAGAGACACTAGAAATCCACTATCACGGAAAAACAATTGCTGATGTACTCAATATGACAATTGAAGAATCATGCCATTTTTTTTCTGATGTGCATGCGATTGCAGATAAACTATGTCTCCTTCGTGATGTTGGTCTTGGTTATCTCGGTTTGGGGCAACCAGCGACAACGCTCTCTGGTGGTGAAGCCCAACGCATCAAACTGGCGACAGAACTATCCAGACGTTCCACTGGAAAAACATTATACATTCTTGATGAACCAACTATGGGACTCCATTTTGCTGACATCAAACGAATGCTTGACATCTTGAATAAATTGACAGACAAAGGGAATACTGTAATAATCATAGAACACAATCTAGATGTTATAAAATCATCAGACTGGATTATTGATCTTGGTCCTGACGGTGGTAAGAAAGGTGGCGAGTTAGTTGCAGAAGGTACACCGCAAGATATAGCAAAAGTAAAACGAAGTTATACTGGACAATACTTAAAACCACTTCTTGAAAAAAATAAATAAAAATCCCCTGATATAATCAAGGGATTTTTTGTATACGAAATTATTTCTTTTTGCGAGTAGTCTTGCGACGCTTTGGTGCAGCTTTTTTCGCTGCTGGCTTACGCTTCGCTGGCTTACGCTTCGCTGTCTTGCGTTTTGGCGTTGCCTTTTTGGTGGTACGCTTTTTCGCTGCTGGCTTACGCTTTGCTGTTTTGCGTTTTGGCGTAGCTTTGCGCGTAGTCTTGCGACGCTTTGGTGCAGCTTTTTTCGCTGCTGGCTTACGCTTCGCTGTCTTGCGTTTTGATGCTGGCATATATCCACCCCCTCTCTTAAAAGAATAGTTTGCAATCAATAATTTGATATGACCATGGTTACATACCAAATGGTCTGCAAACGTGTAAAAAACAATGCACATGACAAGCATGGATGTACATTGCCGTGATGTAAAAACAAAAAATATTTTTACATCAACTCTACATGCGTGTAGTATACAGTGCACTGTTTTTTTTTGAAACACTTGTAAGAACAAAACTGTGTATAACTCAAAATTATAAATTAAAACACAAACTAATACGAGTATAAAACAAAATTAATTTTTGCAAAAAAATAAACGCGTTGTACGTTTACGAAAAAAATTATTTAGTATTATTTTTGAAATTATAAATGTATTACTTTTGTACAATGTTTTTTCCAAATCCAAAAAATAAAAACATAACAATACCACCAAAAAAAACACCAGCAAGATTTAATACATACAAAAATAAACTCTGTTCTAAAATAAACCAATTATGCATAACTAACGCAAGTCCAAAAACAGAAGCAGGTGGAATCAATGCAACTGATATAGCTACGCCAGCAATTGATGATAATATATTTGATCTCACATACGTATATGCACCAACCATACCACTAAAAAATGCTACAAGAAAAAATAACAAATTTGGTTCTGCACGAGATAAAATTTCACTGGTCAAAGACAGAGTACCTCCATTTATCCACATAACGATGTACCCAATAAGTGCGGATATTGTGAATATAATAATAGTTCCTAATAATAGCGAAAGAAGTGCCGTATACATACGGTGAACACGAAACACAATAAGAGACAACCCAAATCCAAAAATTGGTGTGATAAGTGGAGCAACAAGCATAGCACCAATAACAACAGCAGTATTATTCAAGAGCAAACCAAGAGATGCTAATGCAGCAGACAAACCAGTCAAAACAAAAAAATCAGTATTCGGTTTACCAAATAATTCTAACCGATTCTCTGTTTTTGTCCGTAATTGAATGAAGCGTGGTGTAAAGAGTGACATAAATAATATGTGCCCCTACCAGGAATCGAACCTGGATTTCCAGTTCCGGAAACTGACGTCCTATCCATTAAACGACAAGGGCATAAATAAAAATTATTCAGACAACAGACAAACTTACCCTCTGGAGCAAGGCCTCTGCACGAAAAAGATTTTTGTGTGCCCAGACTTCTCCATAATGCTGAATGTGCCACGATAGAATTGATCCTTGTTTCAACCAAACAATAAAATCAGAAAGTAATTCTTGGAGGACGCGTTTTGCTGCTGTAGTCTTCATGTCCAAATATCGTGTAGTCAAAAACCACCAAATTGCAACTTTATATCCCTGTTGATACACCCAAGAAGAATCAACAAGAGAAAATACCAACTCAGTCCTGTGCGGATCAAATGTATCTAAAGTATCAGCATCCTTTACAATATTTAATAAAATCCGTGTTCTCTTGCGTAAAAAAATACGAGTAAATACTGCGCCTGTTCCAATACTTTTACAAAAAATAATTCGTGTTGCCATGCCTACAATACCACCAAACAAACCACAACGAACCATTTCTATCCACAACAAAAAAGCAGACAACAAGTCGTCCAAAAGAGGCATCCAAAGAAGCGATGTCTTTTTGTTCATCACACGGGACACATCATGCCACCATGCTGCCAAAACAACAACTTGCATTTCTTGTTCAGATAAATTCATTTCTGACCCAATTCGTTTAGCAAAACAAACAACACGCTCAACATGGTCAAGTGCATGAACTGCATCGCGTGAATGCATCATACGATTCTTCGCAATTCTAATAAGCGTTGTCATCTTTTGTTTATCAGACATACTAAATAATAGTATATCAGAAAAATTAAGAAAAAACAAATAGTCTACTCGCCTTGATTTTTGTTCTTAATGTGCTATTCTAGGCATATCGCGCGCCTATAGCTCAGCTGGTTAGAGCACAACGCTTATAACGTTGGGGTCGATGGTTCAAGTCCATCTGGGCGCACTATGCCAAACAAATCAACAAAATATATCGTTTCATCAGAACAAACAAATCAACGGCTTGATATTTTTTTATCTTCAATGGTTGGGTGCACACGATCACAAATACAACAAAAAATTAAAAACAAGCAAGTCAAAATGAATGGTCATATACCAAAAAAAATGGGAGATAAACTTCATGAAGGAGATATTGTGGAAATGTATAAAGCAGGACAAACAAAAGAAATAAATAATGAAAAAAAAATAAAACCTATTCCACTACAGATGATTTCAGTTCTTGCAGAGACACCAGAGTATCTTGTAGTATTCAAACCTGCTGGTGTTCTTGTTCATCAGACAGAAGCACAAGAACCAAAAACATTAGCCTCATGGCTTTTGCAACACTACCCTGACATCGCTGGTGTTGGTGGAAAATCAGAACGCTCTGGCATTGTTCACCGTCTGGATAAAGAAGCATCTGGCGTCTTGGTCGTTGCAAGAACAGAAAAAATGTTCCAACATCTCAAAATACAATTCAAAAATAGAACTGTGCAAAAAGAATATATAATTCTCGTATACGGTGAAATTGAAGCAGACATTGGAACAATCAACTTTGATATTGATCGCGCAAAAGATGGACGTATGGCATCACGCCCAAAAATTTCAAACTTGACTGCAAAAAAAATAGCATCGGTACAACCAGGCAAAACAGCTTTGACCGAGTTTTTTGTTATCAAACGCTATCCACGATATACGTTACTAGATGTAAAAATCCATAGCGGACGACGACACCAAATTCGTGTACACCTGTTTGCATTTGGACATCCAATAGTTGGCGATACATTGTACAAAAATATAAAGCTCACAAAAAAACATGATCAACCGCTTAACCGATTATTTCTCCATGCAAAAAAACTCTGTTTTCAGGATCTTACAAATACACAGCAGTGCTATGAATCACCACTTCCAGCAAAACTTCAATCATATTTAGATACTCTTAATTCATAAAAAATGAAGAAGAACCTATATTCACTTATTGTAATTTGCGGACCAGCAGGTGTGGGCAAAACGACTGTTGCAAAAGCAATACTAAAAATCTATCCGCAACTGCGAACAGGTGTTACCTACACAACTCGGAATAAACGACAACATAGTACAGAAGACAAAAAAATATACTACATTTCTACCAAAGAATTCAAGAAACGACGCGAAGATGGTGAATTCTTGGAATGGGCTGTAGTACACGGTGATCTGTACGGAACACACAAGGTGGAAACAGAGGAGGTCTTGCACAATCATCCAGTATTATTTAATATTGATGTACAAGGTGCAGCACAAATGAAACAAATATATGGAAAACGAGTTGTGACCATTTTTCTTTTGCCTGAAAGTCATGAACAACTTATTGATCATCTAAAAACACGTGGAGAAATGACTGAAGGTAAATTTGAACAGCGACTGAAATCAGCAGAAAAAGAGCTTGCACGCAAGGATGAATTTGACTACCAAATTATAAATGTAGAGGGACAAATAAATCAAACAATTAACCATATTCATAAGATCCTTGATCCTATTGTTTGACTTGACAAAAAAATTAACTTCGTGTAGACTAGTTTCCACTACTCTTATACTGATGTTGTACACTTCAGATCCAACCTCTCGGCTAATTTCTACAATCTTATGGCAGAAGATATACGCCTGGAAATCAAACCGGGTATGATTATCAAAGTTCACCAAAAAATTAAAGATTTAAATGCAAAAGGCGAAGAAAAAGAACGTATACAAATTTTTGAAGGTACGGTACTCGCAGTGAAGCATGGCAAAGAAACTGGTGCGACGGTAACTGTTAGAAAAGTTTCTGGTGGAATCGGCGTGGAAAAAATATTTCCAATACATTCACCGATTGTAGACAAGATTGAACTGATTCGCAAAATGAAAGTACGTCAATCTCGTGCGTACTATCTGCGCACCTACAAGAAAAAATTAAAAGAAGTAAAACCGAAAAGTAAGAAAGTAATTCCAAATAAAGTCTAATAAAAAAACAACACAAAAAATGTCTTCATAAGAAGACATTTTTTAAATATAAAATAATTTACTACCTCTCAATAATCAAAGATCTTTGCTCTGGACCTCCACGGTCTTCATTATCCGCAAACACTTTGACCACGCCAAATTCACCATCATATCCAGGAACAACATGTATACGACCATCACGAACACGTTGAATGGCATCTGCAATTTGTTTGGAACTTGCTACTTCAATTTTTTTCAAAGATGCGTGCAACAAAATAAAAAATTCAGTACCAATTTGTTCAATTAATTGATCATATATAACTTTGACTCCTTTGGTATTCCATCCATGTTTCACAGTATTTGCTATAATCTCAACAAGCGGTACCAAACTTTTGTATGGAATACGATTGCACTTCTTTGCATTTTCTTCTGTTCTGTCACCAAGCTCAATAACCCTATTCATTACACCAATAACTAATGGTTTTTTGCAGATAGGACAAAGACCATCATATTTTTTTGTCTTTGATGGATGACAAGAAAACTTGCATGCACGATGTCCGTCATAATGATACTTTCCCTCTTCTGGATAAAATTCAATAGTGTATAAAAATTTTTCTCTATCTCCTTCCTTAATAATCCT
>QIHL01000073.1 GCA_003230965.1 Candidatus Magasanikiibacteriota bacterium
GATGATAACCAGGTTTGGCTTGGTGCAGAATATTTTTGTAATGAGAACGATGAATTTTGGAGAAAAAATGATACTACTTTAAGAGATTTTGCTGTAGCAGAATTAGTAAAAATGAAGATAGTGGATCCCAATGATTTATTGGATTATAAAATTGTTAAAGTACCAAAAGCTTATCCGGCCTACTTTGGCGCTTATAACAAGTTTAGTGAAATTAAGAATTTTGTTAATAAATTTGAAAACCTTTTTTTAATCGGCCGCAATGGAATGCATCGTTACAATAATATGGATCATTCCATCCTCTCTGGTTTAAAGGCCGCTGATAATATTATCAACGGCGTTATTGATAAAAGTAATTTATGGGGAATAAACATTGAAGAGGAGTATCATGAGTTTAAATAAGCTCTCTTTTAGACTAGAATCTAAGCTAATTGCGAATCCTGTCAGCGATTTTGACCAAAAACACCATACAAGAATAATGACAAAATTACAATTTATTCACCTAGGTATGACATTTCTAAATCCCTAGAAGTATGACATTTCTATTTCCCGTTGACAACTTGTACATGTTCTTGACAAAAAAAAACTATCATGATATAGTGGTCGCAAATTGAATTGAAAAAACTGTTCAATTCATAAATCATTCAATTTATACGCATGAAATCTAAAATTCATCCACAAATAAATCCTGTAGTATTCGTTGACAGTGCATCAGACACAGAGTTTATAACTACGTCTACACTTCGTTCAGAAAAAACACGCGACATTGATGGCATAAAACATTTTGTCATTACAGTTGAAATTTCTTCTGCATCACATCCATTTTATACTGGAAAACAACGCTTCATTGACACTGGTGGTCGTTTAGAAAAATTCAAAGCGCGCATGGACAAAGTAGAAAAGAAATCTGTAAATCGCAGAGGTAAAAAAGTTAAACATGCCGCTCGTGCAGCAAAACAAATTGAAGAAACTGAAGCATAGCTACAATACAAACACAAGCAGACTTATTTTTGAGTCTGTTTTTAATTGATTATGAATTACGAATGATTCTGATATACTGAAACTATAATAAAAATAATCCAAAAACTTACACTCCTATGCTAGAAAAATACATACAACTCAAAAATATATACCTATCGCTAGAAACAGATCTGCAAAATCCTGTAGTGATTAGTAATATAAAAAAAATGCAAAAAACCTCACAAGAATACAGCAACCTCAAACCAACATACGAAAAAATTGTTGATTTGGAAATTGTTGAAAAACAAATTGGCGATACTGAGGTTATGATTGATGAAGAAACTGATGAAACTATGAAAGAACTCGCTGAAGCAGAACTTATGGAATTGAAAGATAAAAAAATGCAATTAAAAGAAGAACTTATATTGTTAACACGTCCGACAGATCCGCAAGACAAAAAAAATGTGATCGTTGAAATCCGTGCTGGTGTTGGTGGAGACGAAGCAGCTCTTTTTGCTGGTGACTTGATGCGTATGTACATGCGCTATGCAGAAAAACAAAAATGGAAAACAACATTAATCTATGAGCACCAAATCGGCATCGGAGGCTACAAAGAAATCATTTTTTCAATGACAGGTCACAACGTATATCGAGATATGAAATACGAAATGGGAGTCCACCGCGTACAACGAATTCCAGAAACTGAAAAAGCAGGACGTATCCACACATCCACTGCCAGTGTAGCCATAATGCCAGAAATTGAAGAAACTGAATTTGAAATCAATCAAAATGATTTACGAATAGATACTTTTTGTTCTAGCGGAAAAGGTGGGCAGGGCGTAAACACTACATACAGTGCAATCCGTATTACACACATACCGACAGGTGTCGTAGCACAGTGTCAGGATGAACGATCTCAAACACAAAACAAAATCAAAGCAATGAATGTATTGCGTGCACGCTTATTTGAATTAGAACAAGAAAAACAGCAGGCTAAACTTGATGAAAAACGCAAAAGCCAAATCGGCACGTGTGATAGAAGTGAAAAAATCCGCACATATAATTTTCCACAAGATCGTATCACAGATCACCGCGTCAAAAAAAGTTGGAACAATATAAACACGATTCTTGAAGGTAATCTCGCACTAATTATTGATACTCTACGAACTGCGGATCACGAAAAAATGGACATGCACATATAAAACTTTCTTGCCGACTGTTTCATCAGATTCATCAACTATATATACACGTATGTATGGGGATCAGACAATTCAACAAATTTTAAAAAATAAAACAATAGCTATAGACCAACTAGACGCTGAACTTCTAATTATGCATATCTTGAAAAAACCCCGCGAATTTGTACTAGCACATCCAGAATATAATATAAAATGGTTAAAGCAACGACGAATCAAAAAACTATTTAAAAAACGAGCAAACAATATTCCACTCGCCTACCTCACAGGTCACAAAGAATTTTTTGGTCTGGATTTCCTAGTTAATAAACATACACTGATTCCAAGACCAGAAACAGAAATGCTTGTGGATTTAGGACTACAAGAAATTCAAAAACTAATGACTAAAGACTGTAAACTAACAATGATTGATGTCGGAACTGGATCTGGTTGTATTCCGATTTCTATAATGAAACATAGAATAAATAATGAATTACAAATAATAAGTTATGCGTCAGATATTTCTTTTGGTGCACTCAAAATTGCAAAAAAAAACGCAAATCTAAATCATGTCAATATAATTTTCAAACATGGCAACCTGCTAATACCATTTCAATCCTTAATCTCAAATATCAAATCTCCCCTACTCATAACTGCTAACCTCCCCTATCTCACCGAGGAACAATATCATACTTCTCCAACACCAGAAATTCATAAAGAACCAAAATCAGCTCTAGTCTCTAACGATAATGGACTATCCTTGTATGAAGAACTATTAAAACAGATTAAAAATCTAGCGACGGATTACAAATTACATTTTATACTTCTGATGGAAATTGATCCATCACAATCTCAATTACTCACAAAAAAAATTAAACAAATTTTCTCCAGAGTACAGGTTAAAATAAAAAAAGATTATATGGGAAATGAACGGGTAATCTATGTACACTACTGCCATGATACTTTTGTCTGCTGATTCACAACTTCAATCCAAATCTTGCCAGATTTTAATGGAATAAAATTACCTTTTTTATCAAGCCACTCAGTTCTTCCAGAGATGCTCGTCTTTTTCCATGTACCTTTAATCACTGCACCATTGCGAAAGACTACTGCGTCTCCAGAACCAACATCATTCATGTGAAGTCTCCCGTCGGTATCTACAACAGTTGTGTTCACATGTTGAATAATCACAGTATCTGCAACCATTGGCGTGCCATCTTGATCAGTATCTTTATTTCCTGCTTCATACCGACGATATTGTTGAGTTGAACTATTGAACTTCCAAACTGTTTCGTATGTAGGTGGTGCAAATGCAATCGTAATATTCTTTGCACAATCTGTACTTGTTGTACTTGAACTAAATACACATGGAGTATATGATCCGAAAGTCCATGCTGGAAATGTCGTTGTTGTATTTGCAATCGGAGGAATTTTTTTGTTGAGTGCTACTTCCCACATCTTGCTTGAAGTATATGTATTGTGCGGTGCAGTTCTATCTGTACTACGCCAAAAATACACACCACCAAAATAAAATTCATTCATGTCAAAAATCTTTCGTGTAGAAATATCTGCTAATGCTTCTGGACTACCACCAACATGCATATACATAGGTTCGCCATACTCTTGTACCCAGTCCAAAAAATATGGTCGTGCGCTTCTAATAGGTCCAAGTTTATCAACTTTTATTCCACGCGGAAAAATTAAAAGAAACCGTGTAATGTTTGCTTCCACAGGTGCTTCATACACCACAGATGCATTCGCAATACCAGCTTGTGGCCAAGATTGAAAATGATTTTCTACCATCACTGCAACAATTTGCGGATGTGTTGCTTCTTTTGAATCAACACACACACCATCAAGTAATCTACGATACTGACACTGCTGAAAATTTGTAGAAGTAGCTGTTGAAGAAACAGATATAGTATTTACTATAATTTGTCTAGACGATGTTTTTTGTGTACCGTAGTATCCATACCAAAACCATCCGACCAGTATCATAGCTACAACAAAAACAACACCAGCAAGTGTGTACACGAGCGTAATGCTATCAAAAATAGACCCATTGTCTTTCATAGATTGTAATGAAAATTATAGGTAACAAATAATCAGTACTTGCCCTATAACTTTATCAATGATTGATGTTATTATTCTTTTTCTTTCTTTTCATTCTTTTCGTTAGCTTCAACTTTACCATCCGTATCTTCCTCTTCTTCTTTCTTTCCTTTTGCTTCTACTTCTACGTCTTCAACTGATTTTTGATCATCTTCTTCCATTGCTTCCAATTGTTCTTCAGTTAATGGTGGAGTAACTTTAGCAATAATAATATCTGGATCATCAAGAATGGTCATACCAACAGGAACTAAAATATCCTTAACGTAAATTGCATCATCAAAAGTTGCAAGCCTACTAATATCAATTTCAATATGTCCAACCAAATATTTTGGTAAACATTTTACTTCAATTGATTCATGTGGATGAACCAATGTTCCATCCTGCTCTTTCACTGCAGGAGCTACACCTGTCAAGACCAATTCAATAGTTGCTTCCATTTCTTCTTCCATGTTGATATTACGAAAATCAATATGGATTGGCTCCTGTCTCACAGGATCATACTGAATATCTTGAATTAAAACTTTTATTGGCTCCCCACCATTCTCAATACTCAAATCAATAAGTGTTGATTCACCGACTTCTTTATATAATTTTTGAAATGGGACACTCGCAATGCTAAACATGATTGGTTCTATCCCAGAACCATATATAATTCCTGGAATTTTTCCACCATGTCGTAAAATGTCTAAATCATCATTTTTAGTTCTTTTTTGTACAATAATTGTTTGTAACATAGTAATATACAATAGAAATTATTTGATAAATGAAAGATGTTTTTCAAATGTTTTACCGCCAAAACCTTTTTCCAACACAATATGTAGCGTAAGAATATCATCACCAACTATAGGCTCACGATCTCTCATGCGCAATACATCATCAGCCGTCAAGTCTGTCATCATACCGATTGAGCTCATACCGATTGGAGAAATTACTATGAGAGCCAAAACAGCACCTTTACAATTTGGGCATGTCATGTGAACCAAATGCGATCCTTCATGCTCTTCTAATATATCCACATGATCTATTTCGTAATTTTTTTCACAAACTGGACATTGACGCATAAGCTTCAAGCCTTCTTGTAGTTGTCCCAATGGTTCTGAATCCTTATGACGAGTCATAGTGAAAGTGTGACGAGTATACCAAGAGTATACAAAATTGTCAAGATAGATGCAAGAGCAAATGATCAATAATAATGTGCGCCCATCTTTCCCTCATTAAGCACAACGCTTTCTACCAAACTAATTAAAACAAAACTAATCAGAAGTGATGAACCACCGTAGCTTACAAATGGCAACGGAACACCAGTAACAGGTAACAAACCAGTTGCTCCACCGATATTGGTAGACATCTGTACAAAGAGCACCAGTGCAACTCCGACTACCAAATATGCAGAAAAATCATCCCTACATCTACGCGCGATAGCAAATAGACGCCAATAGAGAACAACATAGAGCGACAAGAGAAGAACAATGCCAACAAATCCAAGTTCTTCACCAATAACTGAAAAAATAAAATCCGTCTGTGCCGCTGGCAAAAAATGGAGCTGACTCTGAGTACCAAATCCCAATCCTTGTCCAAACAATCCGCCTGATCCAATAGCTATAATAGACTGCGTGACATTATACCCAGCTCCAAGAGGATCATTGCTTGGATATAAAAAAATAAGAATACGATTTCGCTGATATTGTGCAAACAATACAAACCATCCAAGCAAAAAAATACCAATACAAACACCAAACAGCAGGACAATATACCGTTTTTTTATTTTTGTTACCAAAAGCAACCCAAACCAAAGCCCTGCCATAATAAACGCCGACCCCAAATCCGGTTGCAACATAATCAATCCAATAACAAATAATGTAGCCAAACCTGTTGCAACGAAAAACTGCCAACTACGAAATCTCCGACCATAGCGATCAATCAACCATGCGAGAACCAATACAAGTGACACTTTTGCAAACTCTGCTGGTTGAAAAGAAATACCTCCAACATGAAACCATCCTTTCATACCACTAATCGTCGTCCCAAAAAATAAAACTGCTAAGAGCAAAAACAAAACAAAGATGTAAATAAATCTAGCAGCTGATTGATACACGCGAATGTGAATATTCGTACCAACAAAACAAACAAAGATTGCTATAACAAATGCAATTGCCTGTGTTGTTACCAAATGAAGTGTTCCGCCACCTGATAAATCCACGCTATAAATTGCTGTGATACCAAATATACTTAATGCAGTAACAACACCAAATAATATCCAATCAAACGAACGCAATGATATAAGGAGTGAACGAAAAATACGCATACAGCCAAATCAATAAACTCATCCTACACGGACGGTGTCATAAATACTGTCGGATCAAAAATATTAACAATTGGGTATACTATGACTGTATTAACTGACAAATTAGGACTCAAACTACGTAAATCAATATGGCGTGTTTCTCCATTTTTAAATTGAGTTATAGTCAATGGCAATACAGCAACGCGACTAGTACCATTCATCAATCCAACAAAGAAAGATACTGACCAATATCCATATACACTTGCGTTGGTAATAGAAAATGAAATTTGATTAGTCGGAACACCATTTTTTCCAATTGCAGCAAAATGAACATTCTTTACTTGAAATTGCAATCTACTTTTTACGAATAATGCAACATTTGATATCGTATGCGCGCTGATATGCTCCCAACGAATATTATCAACAACAAATTTTACAGAAGATGGATGACCAGTACCAGCATATCCCAAAACAGCTATTGGTCGCACATCGCCAGGAAGAAGCATATCTTCGGCAATAGCAGTCTGCCCTCCAGCGAATGTATAATGAAACTTCACATGAGCAATCCATCGTTTATTTGGATTAGTCACGTTAGTGACGAAATCATATTTATGAGTACCAGTATAAAAAACACGAGAATCATGAAACGAAATAGGCGCCGCACCATAGTGTGAGTGCATCGCGGAATAATTAGTTACTGTTTCTACAATTTGATCTGCCATTTGTTCATCAGCATGATAGCCAAAAAATAAATAATCACCCCAAACCCAAAATCCGATACCGATAGTGATGATGGACCATAAACTCAATATCCAAATCAACAAGTGCCGTAAACCAGCCTTATGTTTCAGCCACCAATTCGCCATCTCAAACTCCCGCTCAGTAAATTCACCGGTCGGGTCTTCATATCGCGAAAGCACTTTTTTCTTTTTATTAAAATTAAACATACTTAAATTCATCCTGCGCTCTTTTATCTTATACCAGTAATTTTGTAAACAGCTTATGTTCAAACCATCTCTCGCCCATGCTCACAAGTCATTGAGAGTTTCATTTGCTTTAGTAGTTTCTTTCAGGGGTTCTCTCGGCAGAACATAGAGATTGCCTCTGGTGATATTCTCACAGCAGTATCTGTAGGATACCGCTTTTTTACTGTTTTGACAATCTGTTCTGGTGATCATTGAAAATTACAAATCCATACTTTCTCCAATTTCTAAGAACTTATACTGTAAACCATGCGCTTCAAATTCTTTCTTTACCAATTCAAAATCTGCAGGATGCAAAGGATTATCATAATGAATTGGTATCACGAGTTTTGCCCCTGTATCTTTTGCGAAAAGTGCGGCGTCCCATGGACCCATAACTATTCCATGATTTACAACAGGTAAGAAAATAGCGTCGCACTTGTAATTATTGTCAAAGCAAATGGTATCACTAGTCTGATATACTCTGTTGACGCCATCATCAATAATAAAGGCGATATTTTCATTTATTTCTTTTCCCCCCCTAAAAGGCGGAATCCAACCATGAACAGCTCTGAGAACTTCTACTTTTACATTATCAAAAATTAGAACATCACCGTCTTTTACAATTTCAGGAGAAAATTCTGGAAAAGTATCAGCAACTTCTTGAGAAGTATAAAATTTTGTTTTGGAATTTTTTAAAATTTCTTTGATAGCATCAACATGACAATGATCTGTATGTTTGTGAGTGACCAAAATGGCATCGATGTCAGACCATTCATTTTTGGGATATGACTTTTTGTATTGAATATATCCTGGATCCACCAAAATTCTTTTTTCATTTGCTTCAATAAGCAAACATGATTGGGCGAAACAAGTGATTTTCATAGTTGTATTATATCAAATTAAACAGGGTTTAAAAGAGTCTAATAAAAATAAAAACTATTAAGGATTTTTTTCATTATAGAAAAGTGTAAGGCATTAGCCGTAAAA
>QIHL01000037.1 GCA_003230965.1 Candidatus Magasanikiibacteriota bacterium
CGAAAATAACGATTGCCATTGAGTGTTTGACTTAATGCTAAATTATTTGAATTATAATACGTATTGTTTGTGCCATCAGGTCCAACAAAATTCCATGTTGCGGGCGTGCTAGAATTGCTCACTGCAACTTGCAAACGAATGGAATCTGCACCTGTTGCGATTGGTTGTGCTAATGGTTGCCAAACCAAATTAACAAAATTTGCACTGATGCCTAGATCATACACAGACGATTCAAGCCAGCCACTCGTGTCGTATATTCCGCCAGTAGATGTTAGTTCCATATTTCCTACAGAACTATGTACGTCCACATGACCATCATCAATTGCATATTTTGTAGGATCTGTGGATGTTGTTTGTCCAGACCCACCAGACCAATCTGTCTGCCGAATATGCCCAACACCAGTTGTAAATGTCTGCACGTATCCATTACTTGATGTTACAGTAACAATCGCATTTGATACAGGCTGACCATCAGAGGCATTGACAACATCAACCAACCACGGATTTATTGTTCCAGACCCTGTAATAATCTGAACAGGTTGTGTCACGCCAGGAATTAACTGAATAGGTTGCATAGGAATAGTTCCAATTATGTCGCCACCGCTTAAAGATATATTGTATGCATCACCACCAAGTGGAGAAAATATGACTGGACTAGTTACGTTTGTAGAAAAAGTTTTATTCACTACGTATACATCAGGATTTTGTCCAATCAATTTTGTACCTCGCAACGTAAACGTACCGATTGCTGTTTGATTGCATGTAGTATCCTCGCTAACTACTTGTAGCGTGCCGACTTTGTTTATTGAAAAACTCACATTTGATAAACCTTGCGCGACTACTGACGCAGGCGGACGTAACGGATTTGGATTTTGTATTGTAGAAGAAATTGTTTGTGCACTAGTGTATCCAACTTTGGTAACTGTAATATTATACGCATTTTGTCCTGCTGGAATCGACACTAATTTCAAATACCCTTGATTGTCAGTCGTATCAGTGAGATCAATTGGTGGAGATACACTTGATGCAACGACATGAACTGTTGCTCCTTGAATATCTTGTGCATTTCCATCAAAGACCTGAATAAACAATGCACCATTTTTGGGATCACCTTCTAAAAATTTTGGTGCAATAGTAGTATCCAAGACAAGTGGATTCTTTTGTGCGCAATTATTGCAGATAATAGATTCTTCTACTAGTTTGTAGTCAGCAGGATCTGTATCATTCGGAGTTCCACCAATCGTTCCATCGTATGGATCATCAACACTACGTATTGTTTGAGTAATAGTAAACGGTATGTTATCACGTGTCATTGTTACAATTCTATTCAGCACGCCAGTTGGACTACCATTTACTATACCAACATCATTGTAGTTCATGTTGCGAATGATTTCCATCTGATCATTCAATACTGATGATTCAACAATACGCAGACGTGAATTATATACTGCTTTGAAAACAAAAATAATACTGGAGTAAATGCCAATAGACACAATTGCAAATATCCCTAATGCAACAATGACTTCAACAAGACTAAAACCGTGATGAGTGCGAATAGATTTCTTTGGATAAAAAATCATATACAATCCAATCAACAGTGAATGGCTACTCTGTATCTAATGCTAAAAAATAAAGATAAGATGTATTGGATATATTTTTAATTATTGTTCCCTTTCACCATAGCGATCATTTCATCAACCATTTCTGTTGCTTTCTTTTGTAATTGTTCCGTACTCATACCGACACCAACACTATTTTTCAATTCTTCAATTTGTTCACGAATCAAATCACCACGCATTTTCACAATTTCCTCTATGTATTTACTCATTTGTTTTTGTAATTTTGCAACTAGCTCTTTATCTTGTTTAATAGAAGATGGATCATTAGTGTCATCAGCCAACTGAAGTTGCACACGAAGCTGACGAATAGCAGAAATAACCTGCTGTACATGCATCAGAATATTTTTCATCTGTTGTTTATTTTGTTTTACTTCTTTTACCAAAAGCTCTGCGCGCTCTCTTGCTGCAGCCTTTTGTAATTCTGGATCTTTCTCATTTTCTTTTTGTTCTTTTGTCTCATGCGACTCACGTGAATACTCACGGTTATTCGCATGGCGTTCTTGATTTGATTCTGAATTAAATATAGACATAGTGTTCAATGAACAAAATGAACTTTTGATTATCAATTTCTAATTGTTACCTATATTCATAATACCATGAAAAAAATACGTGAGCAAACAAAACCAAAATATAATGCGTTGTAATTACAATCGTTGAACAAAATTTGTCAAACAAGACAACTCACTGTATACTTTGAAAACCTACTAGTTCAAAGACTAAAAATTAAAATCAGTTATTGAATATTACTTTCATTTTTCAATCCTACTTCGCAATTTTTCGTTTCTAATCTCTCCTTTATGCTTTTGATTTCTGGATCTCTCGCCTATGACTACATCATGGATTTCCCAGGTCGCTTCTCTGACCACATAATGCCTGATCACATTCATATACTGAATGTCAGCTTTGTAGTTGACACGCTTAAAAAAAATTATGGTGGCACCGCAGGCAACATTGCATATACTGCTGCACTTCTAGGTGATACACCAATAATTCTTGGTGCACTTGGCACAGATGGTGATGAATATCTTGAATATCTTCAAAAAAACAACATCAATACACACTACATTTTTAAATCAAAAATTCTCTTTACATCATCAGCCCATATCACCACAGACAAAGATGATAATCAAATCACTGCATTTTATCCGGGTGCTGGGAACGATGCGACAAAAACTCACGTACATAATGTAAAAGAAAAAGTTTCTCTTGTTTTGATTTCTCCATCAGGACAAGAATCAATGATTCAGCATGCAAGAAGTGCAAAAGAATACAAAATACCGTATGTATTTGATCCTGGACAACAAATCACTGCACTCAATAAAGAAGACATCAAAGAACTTATTTTGAATGCATGGGCAGTCATTGGCAATGATTATGAAATGAAATTGATTGAAAAAAAAAGCGGTATGACTGTAGACACAATGCTTACTCATGCAAAAATTATAATTACAACACTTGGAGAAAAAGGATCAGTTATACAAACGAAAGACAAAAATATTAAAATCCCTGCATGCAAACCACAGCAAGTTATTGATCCGACTGGTGCTGGCGATGCATATCGTGCTGGCTTTTTTGTAGCATACACTCAAGGCAAAGATCTCAAAACCTGCGGACAAACTGGAGCAGTCGCCGCATCATTCGCGATTGAACAGTACGGAACACAAAAACATAACTTTTCTCAAAAAGAATTTCAACAACGGTTCAATAAAACTTTCGGCATATAATAATTTGAAAAAAATCTTGAATCAAATAGACTCCAGACAACCATTTTTGTACTACATCAAAATTAGTTCAACTATATATTTCCTCCATGTTTTTCCCAATCACGCTCCTCATCGTAGGTATCGTTCTTCTCATATTTGGTGGAGATATTTTTGTGAAAGGATCTTCTTCTGTTGCAAAAAAAATGCATATCAGTGCAATTGTTATTGGTCTGACCATCGTTGCCTTTGGTACATCCATGCCTGAATTAATGGTAAATATTTTTTCAGCAATTAAAGGTACACCAGACATTGCAATTGGAAATATAATTGGAAGTAATATAGCAAACATTCTATTGGTTCTTGGCATTGCTGCTATTATTCACCCACTTACAATAAAAGAAAATACTACATGGAAAGAAATACCGTTTGGGCTACTTAGTGTCATTGTATTGTTTGTTCTGGCAAATGATGTTATGTTTGGTAATGGTCCTGTTGATATTTTAAGTAGAGGAGATGGAATAATTCTACTTGCTTTTTTTATCATTTTTCTGTATTACACATACGGACTTTCAAAAATAAAAATTGAACATGAAAAAATAGATACTTACAAATGGAGTACGTCAATAAGTATGATTATTGGTGGCATCTTACTCTTGGTTCTTGGCGGAAAACTAATTATAGATAATGGTGTAATACTTGCACGCATGGCAGGACTATCTGAACTCTTTATTGGTCTCACTGTTACAGCCATAGGTACATCTTTACCAGAACTCGCGACATCTGCTATTGCTGCATATCATGGACATGTAGATATAGCAATCGGTAATGTGGTTGGATCAAACATATTTAATGTTCTATGGATTCTTGGTATCACGCCAATCATTTCGCCACTCATTGTACATACAGAGGTAAACACAGACATGCTTGTCGCTATTCTTGCCGCACTGCTCTTGTTTATCGCAATGTTTATGAATGCAAAACATCGGAGGCACACATTGCAACGTGCGCATGGCATTGTCTTTGTACTTTTATATATCGGATACATTACATTCATCGCATTTCGCGGATAATTTATTTATATGACAAAAACACCAACGTATAAAATCGCAGACATTTCACTCGCAGACTGGGGTCGTAAAGAAATTTCCATAGCAGAAAAAGAAATGCCAGGACTCATGGCAATTCGCGAAAAATATCAAAAAGAACAACCACTGAAAGGCGTCAATATCATGGGGAGTTTACACATGACTATTCAAACAGCTGTACTAATTGAAACACTTGTCGCGCTTGGTGCAAATATTCGCTGGGCAAGTTGCAACATATTTTCTACACAAGATCATGCAGCAGCAGCAATAGCAGAGTCTGGTATCCCTATCTTTGCATGGAAAGGAGAAACATTGAAAGAATACTGGTGGTGCACTCAACAGGCACTAGACTTTGGAGATGGAACAGGACCAAATATGATTGTTGACGATGGAAGTGATGCAACACTCATGATTCACAAAGGAGTTGAAATAGAAAAAAATCCGTCTATTCTTGATCAAGATTTTTCAAATGTAGCAGAAGATGAACGCGAACTCATGACAGTATTAAAAACTATATTTGCACAAAAACCAACATATTGGACAGAGGTTGCAAAAAATATTAAAGGCGTAAGCGAAGAAACAACAACAGGTGTCCACCGTTTATATCAATTAGAAAAAGATGGACAGCTCCTCTTTCCTGCAATGAATGTTAATGATGCAGTAACAAAAAGTAAATTTGACAACGTATATGGCTGTCGTCATTCAGTGATTGATGGACTCAACCGTGCGATGGATGTAATGATTGGTGGAAAAACAGCAGTCGTTTGTGGATACGGAGATGTCGGAAAAGGTTGTACACAAGCACTCAAAGGACAAGGTTGTCGTGTCATTGTTACAGAAATTGATCCGATTTGCGCTCTGCAGGCAGCAATGGAAGGATACGAAGTAACAACAATGGAAGACACACTCGGTCGTGCTGACATTTATATTACAACGACTGGAAATAAAGACATCATTACACTTGACCACATGAAAAAGATGAAGGATCAAACAGTCGTCGGCAATATCGGACATTTTGATAACGAGATTCAGGTTGACCCATTGAATAAAGACAAAACAATCACACGGACAAACATCAAACCGCAAGTTGACAAGTATACATTTGACGATGGACATGAAATCTTTTTGCTTGCAGAAGGTCGCCTTATGAATCTTGGTTGTGCCACAGGTCATCCAAGTTTTGTGATGAGCAATAGTTTTTCAAATCAGACACTTGCACAAATTGAACTCTGGAAAAATGACTATCCTATTGGTGTTCATACATTGCCAAAACAACTTGATGAAGAAGTCGCGCGACTGCACCTCGCAAAAATTGGAGTAAAATTGACGACTCTCACAGATGAGCAAGCTCAGTATCTGGGAATTCCTAAAAATGGTCCATACAAACCAGATCACTACAGGTACTAATAAAAAAACTATGGATCTTGTGAGACTTAATAAATACATTGCCAGTCTAGACATTTGTTCACGGCGTAAAGCTGAAGATTTGATTAGAAATGGAAAAGTTAAGATAAATGGAAAAATCGTTGAGGAATTAGGGACAAAGATAGATCCAGAAAAAGATAAAGTTGAAGTGGAGTCAACACAAATAATTTCTAATTCTCAATCTCCAATCTCTGATAAAATTTACATCGCACTGAACAAACCAATTGACTACATTAGTTCAACAACAAATATACAAGGTGCATCTATTTTGGATTTGCTCGTTCAGGCAAATTGTATAGGAAAATTTGCCCGCGATATTACTGAACGTGTCTACCCAGTTGGACGACTTGATAAAGATTCAGAGGGATTGATACTGATAACCAACGATGGAAATCTCACACTTGAACTCACACATCCTCGTTATGAACATGAAAAAGAATACGAAGTAACAATTACAGAACAACTTTCTCGTGATGCAAAAAAAATATTGACAAAAGGTATGATTATCAATAATGGACTAGTGAATGGAATTGAAATAAAAAAAGAACAACACCTTGGCAAACGTGTAATTGTAACCGTTATTTTACGGGAAGGAAAAAACCGACAGATCAAAAAAATGTTTGGACAACTTGGGTATAGCATAATCGCCCTTAAACGAACTCGTATTTGCAAACTCAAACTCAGTACTCTCCCCATCGGAAAATGGAAATTTGTTAAAAAAGAAAACATAATTTAAAAATTTATTGTATAGGGAACAACGCCATGTTATACTTGATACGAAAAATCCAATACACTATACAAACTTTCCCAGTTTTATAAGCATTTCAATTATGTTAAATAAAAAACTTTCTTTCAATAAAATGCGGACGTTTTTTTTCTTCACAGTGATCATAATTCTTTCGATTGCTATGTTGTATCTATTTCGTCCGTTTTTTTATCCAATCTTTTGGGCCGCAGTACTCGCTTCCATGTTTTATCCAATGTATCAATGGATTCTCCGACATGTCCGCCATGAACGCATAAGCATTGTTATCGCCATGATTCTTGTATTTATAATTATTTTTCTTCCTTTAGTTATCATAACATTATTGATTATTAACCAGTCTATTCAAATTTATCAATCTATTTCTCCAGCAGAAATTGAACACAATATCAATACAACTAGTCAATGGTTACTGCATACGCCATTGGCACCATATATTGAACAAGCAAGACTACAGTGGCCGATATATTTGAGTGATGGTGCAAAAAGCTTGAGTACTTTTATATTTAACAGTGCAAGTAATATCACACAAAATTCACTTCGTTTCGGACTGATGACATTTCTAACATTCTACTCACTCTATTATTTTTTTAAAGATGGTCCAAAAATACTCAGAAAACTTATGCACTTTTCTCCACTTGGAGACAAATATGAACAAATGCTCTATGACCGTTTTACCTCTGCTGCACGTGCCGCACTAAAAACAACATTCATTCTGGGTGGTATCCAAGGATTATTGACTGGCGTATTGTTCTGGTTCACTGGCATTCCCGGTTCACTCATTTGGGCTATCGTAACTATGATAGCAGCAATGATTCCAGGATTAGGATCATTTGTGATATGGATGCCTGCAGGTGTAATCATGCTCGTACTCGGACACACATGGCAAGGTTTAACTATTCTTGCTGTTGGACTTTTAATTATTAGCACTATTGATAATTTACTTAGACCATCGCTTATTGGAAAAGACATTCAAATGCATCCGCTAATTGTAATGTTTGCGACAATCGGTGGTATTTTTGTCTTTGGTATTTCTGGTTTTGTTATCGGTCCTATTATCGCAGCTTTATACCTTGCAGTTATGTCAATCTATGATTTTTACTACAGAAATGAATTGAATAATAATTAAATAAAAAAGCAGAAAATGCCTTAAGTGAGGCATTTTTTAATACTTGAAAAAGCAAAAATTTTATGTTATAATTTTTGCATGCCCAGGTGGTGAAACTGGTATACACGAGGGACTTAAAATCCCTTTCTCTAAAGAGAGTGTGGGTTCGATTCCCGCCCTGGGCACAAAAATTTATAGATTTGATATATGATTGTTAGCAATTTTTTAATAATTATACCAGATTAAGTGAAAGAGCAAAAAGATATCAGCCGTATGCTTGCTCAACAATGCTTTTTTCGTAACATTGCTAAAGCATTACGTCGGGATGTTAGTACCAAAGGATTATCCTTTGGATATGATCATGCAAATATTATCAGAAACCGTAGCTAAAGCATTTGCTAGAGAAGTAAAAACTACCAAAGCAAATGAAACTCTCAATGACCTATGACCAAGGAAGAGAAATGGCTAAACATAAACTATTCACT
>QIHL01000002.1 GCA_003230965.1 Candidatus Magasanikiibacteriota bacterium
TTACTTGTTCAGTATTGCCAACAAAAAATAAACATTGAATTGTTGTTCCTAAAGATATTCAAAAAAAATCACAACAAGTAGTTTTGCTTCTTAGACAAAAAATTAAAGAAGGGAAAAATGTACGTGCCGCCAAAAGTATATTTAATCAAGTCAATGACGATATTGAACATAGTAATTTTTCTGGTGCCAACTCTTTGCTTGATACTATTATTTATTTACTTAAAAATTTGTAATTAAAAAACCCAAATTAGTCAAAGTATGACATTTCTAAATCCTTAGAAGTATGACATTTCTATTTCCCGTTGACGATTTATACAAACTGTTGACAAAATTATTCAATTGTGCTACACTGCATGCATCAAATACAGTTTTGTAGAACAAACAGAGTCGAGTTTGGGACTATTCTGCTTTTGATAACATTCGCTTGCGGATGTTTTACTCAGTTGTTTTACAAACTCGTATGCAACAAGGAACAATTGCCAGACTAACCGATAAGGGGTTTGGTTTTATTTCTCGTGAAGGTGAGGACAAAGATATCTTTTTCCACTCCAACAGCCTCGTTGATGTATCGTATAACGATCTTCGCGAAGGTGACACGGTAACATTTGATATAGAGGAAGGTCCAAAAGGCCTGAACGCTGTCAATGTTAAACGCGTCTAATCACAGATAAAAAAAATACCCCACCTGTTGGTGGGGTATTTTATTTTGTGTTAGCAGTTGTTTTATGGTAGTCTTGTAACTGCTATGCTTATGACTCTTTTGGGAAAATTTATACAAGCTGTTCTACGTGCATTCGGACGAAAAGGTACAGCACTACCAGGTTTAGTAATAGAAAAATTGTCTCCTGGATATGTTCACAAGTCACTTGCTAAACTTCCGTATGGTATAATTATAGTAACTGGAACAAATGGAAAAACAACTACTACACGAATTATCTCTAAATTATATAGTGCTGCTGGTTTGCGGGTTGTAACAAATGCACGTGGCAGTAATTTTGTTCGTGGTGTTATTGCAAGCATTGTGAAGCATGCAACATGTACAGGAAAATTGTTGTATGATATTGGCGTTTTTGAATTAGATGAGGCACATGCATTGCATTTGGTAAAGCTTCATCGTCCTACTGGTGTAGTTGTTTTAAATATTGCTCGTGATCAGATGGATCGTTTTGGTGAGATAGATAAAGTAGCCACATTGCTCAGTCAAATTGTTGCAACTGCGCGTGATTGGGTGGTTTTGAATACCAATGATCCACGTGTTGCAAAGATGGCAGAAGAGACACAGCAACGGGTTTTATTTTTTGGACATGATAAAAGTTTAGCACACGTGTATTCCAATGATGATCAATTGTATAATCAGAGCTCCGCATTCTTTCAGTTAGTAAAACCAACTGTGTGTTTGACAAGCATCAAATGTAGAGAAGTAAGCATACGTATTTTGGATAAAAATTATACAACAAAGACAATACTTGATGGCACGCATAATGCGAGTAATATAACAGCTGCATTGACTGCGTGTGTTGCACAACTTCCAGAGGTCAATGTTGATTTATTTGTCAACGTTATACAAACTATTACTCCAGCATTTGGCAGAGGGGAACGAATTATTTTATCAAACGGTTCTGTAATTAGATTGCAAGTTGTAAAGAATCCATCTGGTTTTCGTCACGCACTGCGTTTACTCCAAGAAGAAGCATATTCATCCGTTGGTTTTGCAATCAATGATAACTATGCTGATGGTCGTGATGTTTCTTGGCTTTGGGATATTGATTTTTCTCGCGTTAATAAAAAATATCCGAAGATTTTTTGTGGTGGAACGCGGGCTACTGATATGGCAATACGTCTGAAATATGATGGTGTACAAATTGATGGTATTGATACGAAGTTTTCTACTTTTTTAGCATGGTTTTCTACGTCGCATGATAAGCCAGCAATTATTTTTTGTACATACACAGCAATGCTTCAGTTGCGCGGATTATTAAAACAACAGGTGAAAGCACTTACTAAATATGGACTATGACTTTTAATCTTCACATTGTTCATTTGTATCCACGAGAGATGAATATATACGGCGATACAGGGAATCGTTTGATTTTGCAGAAACGTATGGAATGGAGGAACATCAATGTCCGCATTTCATTGGTTGGAATGGGCGACGAAGTACCTTTGGACTCTGATATTATTTTAGGTGGCGGGGCACAGGACGCTATGCAGTTAGCAGTTGAAAAAGATTTGAAACAAAAAATGAAATCACTTCGTAGGTTATCAGACGATGGCGTAGTAATGCTGATGGTGTGCGGAATGTATCAATTATTTGGGCAATCATTTATAACAGGATCTCATCGGCGTATTGAGGGATTGGGTATTTTACCAGTAGAAACTTGTGCTGGTAAAACACGATTCATTGGCAATACAGTATATCAAACAAAGTGGGGGACAGTTGTTGGATATGAAAATCACAGTGGTTTAACACAGCTTGATGATTCTGCCGTAGCATTTGGTACTGTAATTAAAGGAGCTGGAAACAATGGAACTGATGGCACTGAAGGGTGTATAAAAAATAATGTTTTTGGTACATATTCGCATGGTCCTGTCTTGAGCAAAAGTCCTGCATTTGCTGATGAATTGATTCGGTTAGCACTCGCGCGTCGCTATGATAATGATAATACGTCACTCGCGCCACTTGATGATCGTATGGAGTTGCGTGCTGCAGATGTGGCAAAGTTGAGATCCAGATAAATTTTTATAATATTATGAAATTTGTGTTATGGTATACTGACGATTTGTTTTTCCTATGATAACGGTTATATTATCTCCTACCTTGTGATCCAATAGTGCAGCACCGATTGGTGATATATGAGAAATAATACCTTGCTCTGGATTTGTTTCAGTTGAACCAAGTATTTGGTAGCTTTTGAGTTTTTTTCCATCAGTGATTGTAACCGTAGCACCAATTTCAACGATATCTTTTTTGCCGTTTGATGAAATAATTTCAGCTTCAGTCAACTGTCGTTCAAGAATCAAAATTTGATTATTTATCCAACGTAATCGTCCTTTGGCTTGTTGGTATTCCATATTTTCAGAAAAGTCACCGAGTTCTGCAAGATGTGCGACTTCTGTTGCAGCTTTTGGTTGTTGTTTTTTTAATTTATCTAGCCTACGTGAAAGATCATAAAATTTATCCTGTGTGATAAGTGGATCAAATGGCGTCTGGCTAAATTTGCCAGGTTTGCGGTATGGAAGTTGCATAGAAGAATATCATACCACGAGCGCGTCAACCAGACAAATTTAAGTTTTGATTTGCAAAAATATAAGAAGAGTGTAATATAAAAAGTGTGTTTAGAAAAATAGCTGTAAGCTTTTTATGTTTCAGTCATCTAAAAATTATATAACAGAAGTTTTTGCCACTGCTGATATTAAAGTTGGTGGTAATCGTCCGTGGGATATTAAAGTTTTAGATAATCGTTTTTATCACCGAGTTTTTGGGCAAGGATCTTTGGGACTCGGTGAATCATACATGGATGGATGGTGGAATTGTGAATCTCTTGATCAGTTATTTGATCATTTGATTAGAGCAGAGCTGCAAAATAAAGTTCAACCGTGGAGGTTGATTGGACCAATACTCTTGTCTATTTTTTATAATAGACAAAATAAACGTCGTGCATTCAACATTGGTGACGCACATTATGATACTGGAAATGAGTTGTACGAACGTATGCTAGACAAACGTATGGTGTACACATGTGGATATTGGAGAGATGCGGATAATCTTAATGATGCACAAGAAGCAAAGTTGAATTTGGTTTGCAGAAAAATTGGATTGAAAGCAGGAGACCGCATACTTGACATTGGTTGTGGTTGGGGAAGTTTTGCCAAATTTGCTGCAGAGAAATATGGTGCTGTAGTCGTTGGGTTGACTGTGTCAAAAGAACAGGCTAAACTTGCTCGCAAGCTATGTGAAGGACTCCCAGTTGAAATTCGCTTGCAGGATTACCGTGATGTGAATGAGGAGTTTGATCACATTATTTCGCTTGGTATGTTTGAACATGTCGGATACAAGAATTATCGTATGTATATGAAGGTAGTTGCACGATGTTTAAAAGATGGTGGATTATTTTTACTCCACACTATTGGTAGCGAAGTTTCGCAACACATGGGAGATCCTTGGCTTGATAAATATATTTTTCCTGATGGTATGGTTCCGTCTATCGCGCAAATTGGCAAAGCTATTGAAGGTTTGTTTGTAATGGAAGATTGGCACAATTTTGGTTCTGATTATGATAAGACATTACTCGCGTGGTATTACAACTTTGTAGAGCATTGGTCAGAAATTAAAGATCAGTATGATGAACGTTTTTATCGAATGTGGAAATATTATTTGCTCTGTTGCATTGGTGGATTTCGTTCACGCCACGTTCAACTTTGGCAAATTGTATTGTCCAAACATGGCGTAGAGAAAGGATATTCGCGTATTTCTTAATGTGTATACTCGTAGCAAAATAGTATAGTATTGTTAAATAAAGTAAAAGAAAGGTGATATTGCCTTTCTTTTATTATTGACAATACTATAAGCTCATGGTACTATTGCAATAGAATTGCATTTAGAAAGTAACTTAATTCATAATCTGGTAAGTCAAATTATAAAGATTACTATGAAAAATTTAAAAATAAATTGGATTGTTGATACACTACAAAAATCTGAATATAAATTAACTGTATCTCGTCTAAAGATTGCTAAGTGGATTGATAATCATGCAGGTATTTTTTCTGTATCTGAATTACAAAAAAAATTACCATGTTTAGATAAAGTATCTGTTTATAGAACTATTGATTTGCTTGCATCACTTGATGTGATTCATCCGGTACTCATACAACATGGAGAGCAACATTATGAAATGCACACAAAATCACATCACCACCATGCTGTATGTGAGTTTTGTGAAATGACAAAGTGTATCAAGTGTACCATAGCAAAAAATAAATCGGTTCGTGGTTTTCGTACAATTCATCATACTCTTGTTCTCACTGGTATATGCACTAAGTGCGCAGGCTCACATATTGCTGTATGATTCCTATTATTTTAGCTATTAGTACATTTATTTCAACACTGTTAGGTGGTTTTTTTGCAATTAGACATAAGGATAGATTGTATTATGTAATGAGTTTTACGGCTGGGGTTCTTTTGGCTGTAACATTTTTTGATATTATTCCTGAATTAGTAAAACTTACTGCAAATGCTGGATTAAATTTTACTTATGGCATGGTTTCTGTTGTTGTTGGATTTTTGCTTTTTCATGTGTTGGAGAAATCTATTTTGATTCACCACTCACATGAAGAAGAGTATGCAAATCATAAACATCCGAGTGTTGGTGTGTTGAGTGCTAGTGGACTTGCATTTCATAGTTTTTTGGATGGTGTTGGCATAGGTCTTGGGTTTCATGTAAGTCCAGCAGTTGGTTTCGTTATTGCTATTGCTGTGATTGCTCATGATTTTTCTGATGGATTAAATACTGTAACGCTTATGCTTACGAACCACAATAGCGTAAAAAAGTCTATTAGATTTTTATTTGTTGACGCAACAGCACCTATTATTGGCGTAGCATCCACATATTTTTTTTCATTTCCTGATTTTGTTTTACAAATTTATCTTGGTTTTTTTGCTGGGTTTTTACTCTATATTGGTGCTAGTGATTTATTGCCAGAAGCACATAGCAAACATAGTTCATTCCGTATGATTGGACTAACTATTCTTGGTGTACTATTTATTTTTGTCGTGACTAGATTTATCTAGGTTTATTTTTTGGTTAAAAAAGAGATATAGATATGAAATAAAAAGTTATACTTTTGGTAGCCAAAATCCAAATTCGCTCCCTTTATCTCTGCCACTGCTTTTTGCCCAAATGTTTCCCCCTTGTCCACTGATAAATTTTTTAGCAATGAAGAGTCCAAGTCCTGTACCATAATTTACATTTATTGTTTTGGCATTTATTCCACGAGAAAATTTTTTGAAAAAGACAGCTTCGTCTTCTGGATCAAATCCAATGCCATTGTCTGTAATACGACAAGCTACTCCGTTATTTTTTTTTGTAAGGACAACACGTATTTTTCCTTTTTTTCTAGTATTATATTTGATTGCATTATCTAGGATAATTTGAATTACTTCTGACACACGTTTTGAATCTGCAGACACAAGTGGAATATTTTTTTTTGTGTATGAAATTATTATTCCTTTTTCTTTCGCTTTTGCTTTTACACTTTTTATAGATTGTTCTATAAGAGTTTGTAATTTTGTTGGTTCAATATGGAAGATGATGCCTTTTTCTTCAATCGTAGCAATATCTAGAAATTGGTCAACCAAGTCAATCAGCCGTTCGTTATTGATGTTTATTGCATTAAGCGTTTTTTCTCGTTTCTTTTTTGTTTTTGCAAATCTATGGTCAGAAAGCAAATCAATGTATCCTTTTATAACAGAAAGTGGTGTACGTAACTGATGCGCCGCGATGGAAAGGAAGTCACTTTTTTGTGTGTCAAGTTTTTGCAAATATAAGTTGGCACGTTCCAACTTTTTATTACTCTGTTTTAGTTTGAGATTGAGTCCAGCAAGCTTTGCATTGGAATTTTTTAACACATCTAGACGTGCAAGTTCTTCACGACGACGGACTTCTCGACGTGTAGATTGTGCGACCAAAATTCCAAATATGACAACCATAATAAACAAGATAAAACGAAAGATACGTTCATAATGATCACTAGTGATTAAAACATCAACGCCGACCAAAATTGTCATAGTACCAAGAAATATATCAGTCCACAAGACAGCAAGACTCAAAAAACCGTAGCGCATAATTGCGTATACAGTTAATACTGCATATACAGCGACTAACCCATTACCCCATGGTGCAATTTGGATATTGTACCATAACAGAAAATTTGTGGAACCACCTACGAGTGCAATAATTATTCCAAGGAGAAAAATTCCAACTTGTCGCTTTTCTTTTTCTATGCTTTTTGTATATTTTTGAAATAAAAGTCCTATAGCAATAAAGACAATAATGAAGAATTCTATTATATATGGAGTAAACATCCAGCCGCCAATTGGCCAGTAGCGGAATTGGAGGCGTGGAGCAACTTTTGCTACAATACCACCAAAAGGGATTGTTAACAGAAAGAAAAGTGCAAGTGCATAACAAATTCCTAGAAAAATTTTTACGGAACGTTTGAAATCAATATTCAAAAAAACAAATGTCATATGAATCATAGACACTGGAATCAGGATAGCACCCACCATCATACCACGTACCCAAAAGAGTGCATGTGCAGGATTTGAAGAAATGAGCCAGATAAAATAGCAACTTGCCCAAATAAAAAGTGAGAAACAAAAAAAAGCTACATATTTTGCAACTCTATTTTTTCTGCTACTCCACAATGTAACAATACCCAAGATTCCTGTGGTGAGTGCGTTGACAAGTGCTGTAACGGTAAAATATGTGATGATATTTGGCATAAATAGATAGGCATGACTTGCAGAGATTATACCAGATTTTTGTTGTTGCGTAAACTAATTTGCCACCTATGTATTTGCCTATTAAATTAGTTTCGTTTCAGAATTTAATGTAATAGTATTGAAATTAAATTTGTAAGAATTGTAAGTGTTGTTAATAACTTAAATATGAATGTAAAGCTACTAGGTATCTTCTTGGAGAATACCTAGTAGCTTTACATTATCTTGTCCTCCTGGTTACTGTTTTGCAGAAATGCTTAACAGCGATTTTCGCCATTTTTCTGAGCATTTGCACTGTGTTTTGTTTGTATGGCTGTTTTTTTCTCCTTCTCACTTTTCCCCTTTTGTTTTTATCTGGCGAGATTACCAGATTAGTAATAATATATACTATATATTTTTTTTGTCAAGAAAATTATATTACTTCTAGCCCAAAATCTAACGCAACACATTTGGCGCAGAGCGTCA
>QIHL01000051.1 GCA_003230965.1 Candidatus Magasanikiibacteriota bacterium
GTACACGATTTACTTTTTCACCATTACGTTCACGTTCAAATTTGTATGTTTCCGTATATGAAAAGCTCTCGGGAACTTTAAAATACATTCCGGTATTAAAATTCGTTACACCAAGCCACATTTTGTTACTTTTAAGTAGCGGAAAAATTTCTTTGTATGTAATGGCATTCATATTGCCTATAATCACAAACTTTTTCTTATACTCAAAGAGTTGCTTAACATATGGACGGAACAAACTAAATGGAGGATTTGTTACTACGATGTCAGATTGTTTGAGTAATTCTATACACTCATCGCTTCTAAAATCACCATCATCTTCAAGTGGCGTCCATTCATTATTTTTGTTTTTCTTCAGTTGCATTGCCACATCCTTCAAGTTGAATTGACCGTCTCCATCTATATCACCAACTTCATTGATAATGAATTTGTTGGCAGTTATCTTAGGGCGACCTTTTGATTTCTTAAGAGTTTTGTCATCGCCAAATAATCCTAGTTGAGTATTGGCAACAGGTGAGGGCTTATAACTTGTTGTAATGAGCTGTTTTAACCCAAACCTGTTAAAATTGAGCACGAAATATCTAAAGAAGTTGCTCTCGAACGGGTCGTCTGCATTACAATACACAATTTTATTTTTAAATGTATTTTGATCATACTCAAGATACGCCTCAACCTCTTTTTGAATATCAACATACTGAGTATAGAACTCATCGTTTTTTGCTGTTTTTGCGTTTGAAAGACCTATTTGTGCCATAATTATTTTATTAAATTATCAACTCCAACACCAAGCGCCTTAGCATTTATTGTGATATATTACAATGATAGCAAGAAATTCAAGAATCGCCAAACTTGTTTTGTCCTTTTACACTTATAGCGAATCGGAGGCGAGTGGCGTTGTTGTGTTATCGTCATTCGCACCATGCAAGGCGCGAGATTAGTATTTATTTTGAAAATAGGTTCGGATTTGATAAAATAAGGTACCAGAATAGAAAAAGCCCACTAAAGGCGGGCAAGTTCTATTTTTGTGCGCCCAGCAGGATTTGAACCTGCGACCGTTTGCTTAAGAGGCAACTGCTCTACCAGCTGAGCTATAGGCGCATAAGACTGAATAAGTACAGCCGTTTGCTTATCCAATCGGATCTCCTGAGTTACGTTTTAGAATAATAGTTTTTGGTCCTTTCCATCCTTCCTTTTTAATTCCATGTTCAGCAGCCATCACTTGTGCTTCTTGTTTACTCGTCCCTTTTCCTTCGGCGATTTTCTCATTTCCCAAATAGACACCTACAACGAAATGTTTATCATGATCTGGTCCGTCTTCGCGTATGACTTTGTAGTTTGGCGTTACACCTTCAATTTCTTGTGCTGATTCTTGGAAACGTGATTTTGGATCCATCCAAAGTCCTTGATCCAGTACCTCATCAAGTTTGCTCACCACCCATCGTAAGACAAATTGTTTGGCAATATCCCAACCTTGGTCTAAGTATATAGCACCAATGAGTGCTTCTGTCACATTTGCCAAAATATATTTTCGTGCTTTTGTGCCTTCGTCTTTAGATTCTCCATGGCTCAAAAATAGATACTCTTCAACGCCCATTTCTTCTGCAACGAGTGCACACATTTCTGCATTGACCAATGCGGCGCGCCAGTTAGTCAGTTCACCTTCTGGATTCAAATAGTGTTCAAAAAGAAATTCTGTTACTGCAAGTTCAAGGACTGCATCGCCAAGAAATTCTAGTCGTTCATTGTGTGCAAGAGGGAAATTTCTATTTTCGTTTATATATGATCTATGAACAACTGATTGTACCAAATAATCTGGATTTATAAATTTTATACCGATTTTATCTTCAAGTCGTGCGAAGTTTTTTTCCGTATATGCGGAAATAGGCATACAAATATGTGTCATGCCTCATACACTCAATGTCTGATGGAAACCATCATAGGCGACTCAGTGCGTGAGGGATTGAATAAATTTTAGTGATTAGTGAATAACAAGTAATTGTTACAATTTACTAATTATTTTTTATATCATTATATATCCCTCCCAAGATTCCGTTTACGAATTTACTACTTGATTGTCCGCCATAACTTTTTGCCATTTCAATTGCTTCGTTGATGGCAACTTTTGCAGGAACTGCATCATTAAATTTCATTTCATATATACCGATACGCAAGATATTTCTGTCAACAATGTCCATTTGATCAATCGGCCAATGTGAGGCATATTGTTTAATTACCGCGTCAATTTCGTCAACGTTATCAACAACTCCGTTTATTGTTTCATCAATATAAGACACCTCGTCATTCAAACCTGTGCCAAATTCTTTCATTTGTTGCAAGATAATTGCAGGAAGAGCAGCAGACGGCTTGCCACGAAAATCCCATTGGTAGAGAACTTGCATAACAATTGAACGAGCGAGGTGTCTTTTGGACATAGTACCTTATGAGAATTTTTTGACTTTGCGTGCACGGCGTGTAGCACGTTTTTCTGTGTCAATAATTTTTCTGCCTTTGTACATCCCACAAAACTGACAAGCTTGATGTGGAAGAATAGGTGCTTTGCAGTTTTCGCAAGCAATCGTCTTTATTCCTTTCAAAGCATCATGAGATCTGCGTGTATTACGTGATATTTTAGTTCGTTTGCTTCCTGGAAGACCCATAGAAAATAATAATTATTTCCTTTTTTTTGTGAAAAAATGGAAGATAATAAATGAATACGCCAGTGAGTATAGCAGAGAATGAAGAAGAAATCAAGTCCTGTATGTACACATTGCACAAGAAGCAATTTTCGGGTATTATACAGGCATATATTTGTTTTTATGTCAGATTCTATTTCTTGGAGTGAAAAATTATTTTTAAAAATAAATAGTCAAATTGGTCGTCATCCATGGTTTGACAGGTTTATGCGATTTGGTGCCCATGATGCTCTGTATTTCTTGACATTTTTGGTACTTTTTTGGGCAACTGGTGTACTTTTTATCAATAGTCCAAAAGAGTTAGAGATCTATCTTAAATTATTGATAACTGCTGGAGCATTTGGTTTTGCTACTAGTTGGATTATTGCATTTATTTCACCACGTACACGTCCCATTGTACAATTTCCAAATAGTAAAGAATTAATTATTCCACTGAGTACATGGAAATCATTTCCATCTGATCATACAATTGCTGCGTTTACAATTGTAGGCGTTACATGGATTATAGGTGGCGCTCCGATTTGGTTTTTGGTTGTTCTTTTTCTTTTAGCTTCTTGGGTCGCAACTGGACGTGTCTATGCTGGTGTTCATTATCCCAATGATATTTTAGGTGGTTTACTTATTGCTATTTTATTTTCGCTTACTGCACCATGGTTGCTTGTCCATATAACGCAACCGTTATATCATATTTTTAATTTATTGTTTATATGAATGTAATTATTTTTGCTGGAGGAGCTGGGACACGTTTGTGGCCATTATCTCGACGTAATTCTCCGAAGCAATTTGAAACATTGAAAGATGGAAAATCTACTTTGCAAATGTGCATGGATCGTATCAAATCATTTGGATCTGAACATACGTTTATTTCCACAAATGCACGTTACCACGAATTGGTAAGAAATCAGGTGCATGAACTAGCAGATGATCATATTTTGCTTGAACCTGCTAAACGTGATTTAACTGCAGCAGTTGGGTTGACTCTTCTTCGTCTGAAACATCACGGTGTACGTGGAACAGTTGCTCTTTTGTGGGCTGATCATTTTATGGATTATCCAGATCGGTTTGTGAATGCGCTTAATCGTGCAGATACGTATATCCAAACTCATCCGAAACAGCTTGTGTTTTTTGGTGAAACTCCACGGTTTCCAAATCAAAATCTTGGTTGGATTCATGTTGGGAAGACAGATGAATATGATATGCGTGAGTTTTTGGGGTGGAAGTATCATCCAGAGTTGACAGATTGTGAAGAAATGTTTGGTAGTGGCGATTGGTTATGGAATCCAGGGTATTTTATCTTTGATATTGATTTTATGCTGGAGTTGTATCAACAGCATGTACCAGATATGTATCATGCGTTGGTTGAGATGACAGACGATGAATCAAAAATTGAAATGAACTATTTGAAATTGAAAGCAGTTCATTTTGATTGTGCGATAATTGAGAAAATTGATCAGAGTCAGGCGGTGGTATTTCCAGTTGAGCTTGGCTGGAGTGATCCTGGAACTCTTTATGCATTAAAAGAAGCATTGGTTCATAACGAAGATAGTAATTACACAAAAGGAAATACTGTACTTGAAAAAACACGTGATTCATTTGTGTACAATGAAGAAGATAAAAAGATTCTTGCAGCAGTCGGTCTGGATGGAATTGTTGTGGTAAATACGAAGGATGCATTGCTCATCTGTCATAAAAATAATGTGCCAGATATTAAAGAATTATTAAAGAAGATTGAAGAGAAAGGTGAAGGTGAGTATCTGTAAATGAATTTCATATTATTCAAATTTCAAATATAAAAAAGAATCTGTTGTTATGGGGTTCAAACGCAAGATACGAAAATCAGTTTTTTTTATAATTTTTGTGATTATTTCAATCGTATTGCTTGTTGTTTGGGTTGGATATCACGCAGTATATAAAACGGTTGCGACAAATGAACAATCGGTGACATTTCAAGTATCAAATGGAGAATCTATATATGCATTGGGTGCACAATTACAAAATACTAAGATTATTAATAGTGCGTGGTTGTTTCGGCAAGTAATTTTTTTCTCTGGCACAGATACACGAGTGCATTCTGGAACGTTTAAGGTTAATGCTCCTGTAACAATTGCACGTATCGTTTATGCTTTGGAACAAACTGGGGAGCCAGTAGAAAAAACTATTACTATTTTACCTGGATGGAATTTGAGTGATATTGCAAATTATTTTTTATCTCAGAAAATTGGAACAACAAGTTCATTTTTTGCACTAGTCGGTCAGCGTGCAGTAGATCCGACAACAAGTTCATTATCATTTTCTCCAGTATTACGGATTTTGAAAAATAAACCAGTACATATTAGTTATGAAGGGTATCTCCGTCCAGACACATATCGTATTTATGCACATGCAAGTCTGGAAAGTGTTTTGAAGAAATTAATTGAATCTAGGAATACTGAGTTTACCAATCAGATGTATGCAGATATGAAAATAAAACATTTGACTGTAAATGATATTTTGACTATGGCGAGTATTGTAGAAAAAGAGACAAAAACACCAGATGACATGTCCAAAGTTGCTGATATATTTTGGCGACGACTTAATGCTGGTATGCCATTTCAATCAGATGCGACAGTCTTGTATTCAATTGGCAAGAATGGAAATATTTCTATATCAGATGCTGATCTTGCAACACAAAATGTATGGAATACGTATGTATATACTGGTTTGCCACCTGGTCCAATTGATAATCCGAGCGATGTGGCTATCCATGCAGCATTGTACCCGAAACAAAATAATTATTGGTATTTCATATCAGATAAAAAAGAAATAATGCATTATTCTACGACATTGTTGCAACACAACAGAAATGTGCAAGAATATCTAAGATAAATTTTATGGATTCGTTGACTTTTCACAAAAATCTTCGTGGAAAAATTGAAGTTATTTCTCGTGTAAAAATTACTTCACGAGAAGATTTAAGTTTGGCATATACACCAGGTGTTGCAGATGTATGTCTTGCAATTAAAAAAGATCCGCATACAGTGTATGATTATACCCGCAAGCACAACATGGTAGCAGTAATTACAGATGGAAGTGCTGTACTTGGTCTTGGCAACATCGGACCAGAAGCAAGTTTGCCTGTAATGGAAGGGAAGTGTTTGCTCTTCAAAGAATATGGCAATGTAGATGCATTTCCAATTGCAGTGCGTACTCAAGACGTTGAGAAGTTTATTGAAACTGTTTCTTTAATTTCTCCAATGTTTGGTGGAATAAATTTGGAAGATATTTCTGCTCCACGATGTTTTGAAATTGAAGAACGTTTGCAAAAAGAATTAGATATTCCAGTATTTCATGATGATCAACATGGAACTGCCATTGTTGCACTTGCAGGGTTGTTCAATGCGCTGAAGATTGTTGGCAAGAAGATTGGAGATAGTACTGTCGTTATAAATGGAGTTGGTGCGGCTGGTGTTGCGATTACAAAATTATTAGTTGCCGCAGGTATTGGTGATGTGCGATTGGTGGATTCTAAAGGATTAATTTGTGATAGTCGTGAGGATTTGAATGACGTAAAGAAAAAATTATTAGAGCTTACAAAAAAACAAACATATTGTGGATCACTCAGTCATGCAGTTCAGAATGTTGATGTTTTTATTGGTGTAAGTAAGCCTGCTTTGTTAACTCAAGAAATGGTAAAGACAATGGCAAGAGATCCAATTATTTTTGCTATGGCAAATCCAATACCAGAAATTATGCCAAATGATGCAAAGGCTGCTGGTGCTGCAATTGTTGCGACTGGTCGTAGTGATTTTCCAAATCAAATAAATAATGTCCTTGCGTTTCCTGGTATTTTTCGTGGATTGTTTGATGCACATATACGTTACGTTTCAATGAATATGAAATTAGCTGTTGCACATGCTTTGGCAGAGTATGTACCACATCCAACTTCAGAACATATTATTCCAGATGTACTTGATAAAAATGTTGCAAATGTTGTCGCAAAAGCTATTGCAGTGTTTGGAAAATAAAAAAAAATGATGTGCATTTAGATGCTGCGATTATTTGAATGTTTACGAGTGCACGAATTATATTATTTATCTTTTAGAACATTATGTATACTAAAGATTTTAATTATAAACTTCCTAAAAAGTTAATTGCTCAGTATTCAGTTAAACCACGTGATCATTCTCGCATGATGGTGGTTCATCGCGAAGACCAGACGATTGAACATAAACATTTTTTTGATATTCTCAATTATTTACAAGCAGGGGACGTCATTGTCTGGAATAATTCTAAAGTTTTTAAAGCACGATTGTTTGGATATTTGGATTCTAGAAAAGGAGAACCACTTTTTGAACATAAAAAAAAGATTGAGATTTTTCTTGTTCGTGCAATGGAAAATAGAGGTGTTTGGAAAGTATTGGCACGTCCAGGAAGACATGTGAGAGAAGGAACACGTTTGGTATTTGCTAATGATTTTTATTGTGATGTAATGATTAAAGAAAAAGATGGAACTATTCTGGTGCAGTTTGAAGATGACGAAATAGCGGTTCGTCGTAAAGCAAACAAATATGGATATGTTCCAATTCCTCCGTATATTAAAAATAAATTACATGAATTGAGTTTATATCAAACAGTGTATGCAAAATTTGAAGGATCAGTTGCTGCACCAACAGCAGGATTTCATTTTACAGATGAATTAATTGCAAAAGCAAAAGCAAAGGGTGTTATATTTTTGTCAGTTATTTTGCATGTAGGTCTTGGTACATTTTTGCCAGTAAAAACTGAACATGTGGAAGATCATATCATGCATAGTGAATTTGTGGAACTTACTAAAGATACCGCAATGCAAATTATGCAAGCAAAAAAAGATAATAGACGAATTATTGCAATTGGCACGACAACAGTTCGGACGCTTGAAGGTATTGCTTCAATTTTTGATGGAAAGTTAGAATCATATCACGGAGATATAAATATTTTTATCACACCGGAATTTAAGTTTCAGATTGTTGATGCACTTGTGACAAATTTTCATCTTCCAAAGTCTACGTTGCTCATGTTGGTCTCTGCATTTGTCAGTGACAGGGAGTTCATGCTTTCGTGTTATAAAATTGCAGTGGAAGAAGAGTATAGGTTTTTTAGTTTTGGGGATGCAATGTTTATTGTATAATAAACAGTATGTCAGTATCAGCAAAAATTTTCTTATTTTATTTTTTACTAGAA
>QIHL01000025.1 GCA_003230965.1 Candidatus Magasanikiibacteriota bacterium
ATGATGGCGGTACACGTATATTGTATAAAGTAATTGGTCTGATTATGATTTTTCTTTCGTTTATGGGTATGACTGGATTACTTGGACCAGCAATTTTATCTGTATTAGGTAGTTTGTTTGGATTGAAATAATGAATGTAGATTAGGTTTATTAGAATAATTATTTTTTTTATGTATCATTCTGGGAATAAAATGATTGATCCACAACTATTGTTTGAAAAAGGACAGCTTCGTACAAAAATGTATGTGGCTGATTTTGGATGTGGACGTACAGGACACATTGTGTTTCCTGCAGCGCGGATTCTAGGTGATAAAGGGATTGTGTATGCAGTTGATATTTTACAAAACGTACTTCAGCACATTGCTGAGCGTGCAGCACACAATGCACAGTCTGGTATTCAAACTATTTGGTCTGATGTTGAACGAGTCGGAGCGACTGCAATTCCTGTGCACAGTCTGGATATTGTATTTATTGTAAATACTCTTGTGCAAACTCATAATCGTTATGCAGTACTTGATGAAGCACACCGTGTTTTGAAAGATAAAGGGCGGTGTGTAATTGTTGATTGGACAAAAAAAGGATTGACGTTTGGTCCTGTTGATGAACAATTTGTTAATTTTGATGAACTAATAAAGTACGCGACAACGCATGGTTTTACTGTCCAAGAAACTTTTCAAGCAGGTCCATATCATACTGGCATGGTATTGTACAAAATTCCAGAAGGAGGCAGAACATGACGCGTGGATCAAAAAAAGAACTTGGCGATTGGGGTGAAAAACAGGCGATTGATTTTTTGGTTCGGCATGGCTATATTATTAAAGAACAAAATTATCAAATTCGTGGTGCGGAAATTGATATTATTGTAAAAAATCCAAATGGACGATTCGGAGAAACACTATGTTTTGTTGAAGTTAAAACACGAAGTAGTCATTTTGGTAGTGCCGAGCGTGCTACTGATTGGCAAAAGATTCTCCATATTAAAAAAGCAGCAAAATTTTATTGCATTATAAATCATATTGATGATTGTGTACCGATTTCATTTGAACAGGTAAGTGTATATGTGAATCGGGTAAACAAGACTGCTAAGATTTTTCATTATATTTTGCCGGTGGACAGGTAACTTGACAAAAAGAATACAGCATGGTATTATATGAGTATTCAAGTAGCTTATAAAAGTTGCTTTTTTTATACTTTATTTTTTTAATCTTTAAAAGTATGAATGATATACAGAAAGCATTACAATTTTTGTGTGATGAAAAAGGTCTTCAGTACGAGATTGTATTTGAAGCACTTGAGGGAGCGCTCGCTGCAGCTTATCGTAAAGATTTTGGAAACCGTCAAGGTAACTACACGGTAAAGTTTGATGTAGAGACTGGTGACATTAAAGTGTGGGATGTAAAAGAAGTTGTTCAAGATATTGGTGAAGAGGCACTTGAGAAATCACAAGAAGAATTAATTGTACGTCGTGAAAAGGCCAATGCAGAAGAACGTGAATTGACTCAAGAAGAAATTGTTGATTTGCCATCTTTTAATCCAAAAACAGAAATGATGTTGACTGAAGCAAAAGAAGTTGATTCTAAAGCAACTATCGGACAAGTTCTAGAAATTTCACAGGAAGTACCTGGAGAGTTTGGTCGCATGGCAGCACAGACTGCCAAGCAGGTAATTATACAGAAATTGCGTGAAGCAGAACGCAAGAATGTATTTGAAGATTTCAAGAATCAAGAAGGCAGAGTAGTTCAAGGTATTATTCAGCGTCGTGATCGCAGTGGTGGGTTGATTATTGATCTTGGCAAAATAACTGGACGTGTGCCAGCTACAGATATTGTACGCGGAGAAATGTATCGTCCGGGTAGCCGTATGCAATTTTATGTTGTTTCTGTGAAAATGGAAGCTAGAGGACCAGAAATTGTGTTGTCTCGCTCTACAAACAAAATGGTGCAGTCAGTATTTGAACAAGAGATTCCAGAAGTAGAAGATGGTTCAGTGCAGATCAAAGATATTTCACGAGATCCTGGCAATCGTAGTAAAGTTGCAGTAATGACAGAAGACGAAAGTATTGATCCGATTGGTGCTTGTATTGGTCAGCGTGGTAGTCGTATTACAACTATCATCAATGAACTTGGCGGAGAAAAAATTGACGTCATTGAATGGAATGAAGATCATGTACAGTATATTAAAAATGCTTTGTCTCCAGCAAAAGTGCTTAGCGTGGAATTAAATGAAACAGAAGAGGAAAAGATTGCTATTGTAAAAGTAGATGCAGATCAGTTTTCTCTTGCTATTGGTCGTGGTGGTGTAAATGTTCGCTTGGCTGCACAGTTGACAGGTTGGAAGATTGATGTAGTACAAGAAGGTGTAGAAGAAGAGCCAAGCAATGACGACGAAGATGCAGATACAGCTGTATTGGAACAGGAGAAAGAAGAAACACCAGAAGAAACTACCGAAGAAATCGTAACAGAAGTTGAATCTACTGAAGGAGAATCAGAGAAAGAATAGATAACCAAATACATTTATAAAAATAAAACTCTACCTGTACTAAGGCAGAGTTTTTGTTGTTATCTTTCCACTTTCATCAACTCGTGTTATACTAATAGTAGTTTTATTTATAATTTTATTTTATATGATAAAAGTAGCCATCAATGGATTTGGGAGGATTGGTCGTCAAGCACTAAAAGCGGCGTGGGATAAACAGACACTTGATATTGTTGCAATCAATGATTTGACCGACACAAAAACATTAGCTCATTTACTCAAACACGATACAGCCTATCATGCTTTTGATCACAAAGTATCTTATGATGACAATCATATTATTATTGACGATAAATCAATAATTTGTTATCAAGAAAAAGATCCCAGTCAATTGCCATGGAAAGATCATAACATTGATGTGGTCATTGAATCAACTGGTTTTTTTCGTGATAAAAAAGGTGCAAGTTTACACATACATGCTGGTGCAAAACGTGTTGTTATCTCTGCACCTGGAAAAGGAGATGGAATTAAAGAATTTGTTCGTGGAGTGAACTGTGATACATATAATGGAGAAGAGATACTTGATAATGCATCGTGCACCACAAATTGTGTAGCTCCAGTTGTCGCACTTCTTGAGAGTGCATTTGGTATTGAAAAAGCTATACTTACCACTATTCATTCCTATACCACAGATCAGCATTTGCAAGATGGTCCGCACAGAGATTTGCGTAGAGCTCGTGCTGCTGCACAAAATATTGTACCGACAACAACTGGATCTGCAATCGCTACAACTCGTGTTGTCCCTAGTTTAAAAGGAAAGTTTGACGGTATGGCTATTCGTATACCAACTATTACAGTGTCATTAACTGATTTTACTTTTGTTGTAAAAAAAGATGTGACAAAAGAAGAAGTGAATGATGTATTTTTGGATGCAGTGAAACAGAAACGCTGGCAAGGAATTTTGGATGTAACGACAGAAGAATTAGTTTCAAGTGATTTTGTTGGTAATCCTCATTCTTCTATTGTTGATTTAAATCTAACAAATGTTGTTGGCGGTAATTTGGTAAAAGTCATTGCATGGTATGACAACGAATGGGGATATTCTCACCGATTAGTTGAGATGGTAGAAATTGCAGGAGAAAGTGTATAGATATTTGTTTTTAGATATTTTGTATCTATGGCGTTGAGATCTCTTAAAAGTATTCGTAATCTAAATGGTAAAGTTGTTTTTGTCCGAGTTGATTATAATGTCCCAATAAAGAAAAAACGTGTGTTGGATGATACTCGTATTCGTGCGACACTGCCGACGATTCAATTTTTAATCAAAAAGAAAGCAAAAATAATTTTATTGACTCATATAGGGAGACCAAATGGTAAAATAGTTACGTCGTTGAATGTTGATCCATTGATTGAGAGGTTGAGTGTTTTGATTAAAAAAAAAGTAAAAAAGTTGGATACAAAAAATTGGAAATTATCTAAAAAAAAGAAGCTTGAAATTATAACGGAAATTAAAGAAATGTATTCTGGTCAGATTGCAATGATGGAAAATTTGCGATTTTCTCCTGATGAGGCAAACAATACTGGTACACTCGCAAAAGAGTTAGCAGAAATTGCAGATGTATTTGTTCAAGATGGATTTGCGGTTTTACATAGAGAGAGTGCGTCTGTAGTTGGTATTCCAAAATATGTATCATCGTGTGCAGGGTTACTTGTTTTGAAAGAAATAAAAGGATTGAATCGTGTGCTTCATCATCCAAAAAGTCCTTTTGTTTGTATCTTGGGAGGTGTAAAAATGGAAACAAAAATTCCATTACTAAAACAGATGGTTGTACACGCTGATCAAATTTTAATAGGTGGCGGAATTGTAAATACCTATTTAAAAGCAACAGGATATGGTATTGGTAGTTCTATTTTTGACAAAGGGAAAGAACATATAGCACTTACCTATGGACGAAAGAAAAAAGTAATTTTACCTGTGGATGTTATTGTCGGTACAAAAGATGGAAAGCACTATCGTCGTGTGAGGCTTGCAAAAAAACCACACGTCATTTGCAAAAAAGGTGAAGCAATTTTTGACATCGGTCCTGAAACTTTACGATTGTATGCACTATATATAACACAAGCAAAGACACTTGTGTGGAATGGTGCAATGGGATATTTTGAACAAAAACCTTATGATATCGCGACACTCACAATTGCCAGATTGCTTGCAGCAAGGTCAAAAGGTTCTGCGTATGGAGTTATTGGTGGTGGTGAAACTATTCAAGCTATGGATTTAACTGGTATGACTGATGACGTAGATCTTGTTTCAACTGGTGGTGGAGCCATGCTTTCCTATTTAGCGGCCGAGAAATTACCTGGAATTATTGCATTAGAAAAATAATATTTTTATTTACTAACTCATATTGTCTATGCCTGTTAAAAAAACCACAACGCGTAAATGTGCAACAGCAGCAACTTCTACGCCACCCACCATATCTTCGCAAACACCAGATCATCATGAAGGATGTATGCATCAGTGTCAAACACATAAATCATGTCATATGCATCACCACAATCATCATGAATTAATGACAAAGATTTTTGCTACTCTGTTTGGTATTTTGTTGGTCTATATTATTTTTCTTGTTGGCACAATGATTAGAAATAATATGCAAAGATATTTTGTAATTGGTCATGCGCCAGTCCAAGAACAAACTATTACGCTTGAAGCTACAGGTAAAGTAACAGCAAAGCCAAATATCGCTATGACGACGATTGGTATGACTGAGACGAGTTCAACCGTTATCGCAGCGCAAAAACAAAATACAAAAGTTATGAATGATTTGATTTCTAAACTCAAAGCATTGGGTGTTGATTCAAAAGATATTCAAACACAAAATTATAATATCTATCCTCAGTATAGTTACACAAAAGATAAAGGCAAACAGTTAATTGGTTATCAAGTGAGTCAAAATATCATAGTAAAGATTCGTAACTTAGATAAAGCAAATGATGTTTTGGCACTTGCCGGTCAAGTTGGTGCAAATACTATATCTGGTCTTAAATTTACAATTGATAATACTGATGTCTATCAAAAAGAAGCACGTGATGCGGCGTTGAAGAAAGTCTTTATAAAAGCAAATGCTTTAAGTAAAACACTTGGTATTCATTTTGGTCGTATTGTTTCATATACTGAATCTGGTGTACCTGTGAATCCACCTGGTATATATAGTGAAAGGATTGCTTTTGGTGTCGGTGGAAGGGTCAGTCCAAATATTCAAAGTGGTAGTAACGATGTTGTTATGCAAGTACGTGTAACTTATGACGTTAATTAAAAGATATACATTTTTGTTGTATGACATTGTGTGTGTAGATGATGAATAGTATGAAGTCATCACAAATTCAAACTATTACTGCCAGAGAAATTTTGGATTCACGTGGTAATCCAACAGTTGAAGCGCGTATAATACTAATGGATGGTTCTGTTGGTATAGCTTCTGTACCAAGCGGCGCTTCAACTGGTACGCATGAAGCATTAGAATTACGTGATAATGCAAAACGTTATGGTGGTAAAGGTGTGCTTCGTGCAGTAAAGCATGTCAATACATTTATTGCGAAGGCATTGAGAGGCATGGATGCAACTAAGCAGCGGATGATTGATGAAACGATGATTTTGCTAGATGGAACTGCAAACAAATCCAAACTTGGTGCGAATGCAATTCTTGCTGTTTCGCTTGCAAATACTCGTGCAGCCGCTCTATCTCTTGATGTACCACTTTATAGATATATTCGCAAAACATTCAATTTAAGAGAAACTAGATGGAAGATGCCACTTGCTTGTATGAATGTAATAAATGGCGGTCGTCATGCAGATAATGGATTGTCTGTTCAGGAATTTATGATTGTACCGATGCACAAGAAGTTCAAAGAGCGTGTGAGAATTGGTTCACAAATTTTTCATACGCTCGGTCAACTTTTGCAAGAAAAAAAATATAATACAGGGGTTGGGGATGAGGGTGGTTATGCACCAGACTTTGTCAATAATGAACAAGCAGTGAAGTTTCTCATTCATGCGATCAATGTTGCAGGGTTTATTCCTGGCAAGAATGTTATGATTGCAATGGATTTAGCAGCATCTGAGTTTTATCATAATGGTAAGTATTATTTTTTAAGTCAGAAAATTGGTTGGACTGCAGACAAAATGATTCGTACTCTTGAAATTTGGATTAAAAAATATCCATTTATTTTAATTGAAGATCCACTTGATGAAGATGATTGGGATAATTGGGTTATATGCACAAAAAAACTTGCAAAAAAAATAGATATTGTTGGCGATGATATTTTTGTAACAAATTCAAAACGTATTCAAAAGGCGATTGATTTGTGTGTTGCAAATAGTGTATTGATAAAGGTAAATCAGATTGGAACGTTATCAGAAACTATTGATGCTGCCGAATTGGCACGTTCTCACAAATACAAAATTTTTGTTTCTCATCGTTCAGGTGAAACTGCAGATACTTTTATTGCGGATCTTGCAGTTGCACTGAATGCTGAATATATTAAATGTGGTTCATTATCTCGTTCTGAACGTGTTGAAAAATATAATAGATTGATGGAGATTGAGGCAGAATTAGGACAGTGAATAAGTGGAATTAGATGAATTGATTTTTTTTAGTTGTATGTTATATACTAATTTTATTTATATTTTCACATTGAGTTTATGCAACAATCACATCAAAGAGGGAAACGATCGCTGATGTACTGGATCGTTTTTTTAATTGTCAGTATAGCTATTGGTGGATATTGGTATACACAAGTAGCATATCCATATAATCCACCAGTGAATATCAATGCATTTGGAAATCAGACAACACCAGGTTACATTCACGTTGTAACACAAAATGGTCAGAAAGTTGTGCAAAATATAAAAGATAATTTCCAGATTGGTGTGCCAGATGGATGGAAGATACATACAAAGAATGGCGATATAACAATTGGTAACAATAATACAAACATTATTACAGATGGTATAGAAGGTGGCTGTCGAGTTGTAGCATCGCATACTCAGATAACTAATTTAGATAGTTATGCAAAGCAATATTGTGATTCTGATCCTGATTGCAAATATTATAAAAAAGAAAAGACAACGAATCCATCAGTTATTTCATTAACTTTTTTTGGAAGTTTTGTAGAGAGTGGCGATCCATCTTACTATTTAGAACAAGTGAATACTGATTTTATTGTTCTTGGAATCCATTGTGAAAATGCCACAATGAAACAGCAAGAGTTACCAAAGATTTTGTCATCTTTTTCTAGAATTAAATAATTTTATGTGGAAGG
>QIHL01000070.1 GCA_003230965.1 Candidatus Magasanikiibacteriota bacterium
TATTTTTTAATTTTTTTCCAAGAAAATTGTTGCATATAATCAATGGCAGCTCCAAGTCCAATCATTTCTGCAATCGGTGGCGTACCAGCTTCAAATTTATGAGGTATATCTTTCCATGTTGCCATTTCATAACTAACCGCATCAATCATATCTCCACCAAATATCCATGGTTCAAGTGTACTCAAAAAATCTGTTCTACCATAGACAATTCCAATACCTGTTGGCCCATACAATTTATGTCCAGAAAATACAAGCGCATCACAACCAAGTTGTTTTACATCAATTGCTTGATGAACAATTGCCTGCGAAGCATCAAGAATACTCACTGCCCCGACTGCTCTAGTTCGTTTAACAATCGGACGCACGTCAACCATAGTCCCTAGTGCATTTGACTGCATAGTTATACTCACAACTTTTGTTCGTTCGTCAATAAGTGATTCTAGATTGGATAAATCAAGTTCTGTATTTTCTTTTAACTCAATAAATCTCAATTCACATCCTATTTTTTTTACAATTTGTTGCCAAGGAATTAAATTAGCATGATGCTCAAGTTGAGACAAAACAATATTTTCTCCACTCTTTATACTTTTAGACAATGACAAAGCAAGCCCATTTAGTCCTGCTGTTGCACTTGATGTAACAATAATTTCTTTAGGCTTTGCATTTAAAAACATTGCAACTTTTTTTCTAGCGTATTCAAATGCATTCGTGGCTTCATCACTCAACGTATACAATCCACGATGAATATTCACGCCATAACTTGTATAATATTCATTCATTGCATCCAAAACAATCTGCGGTACCAACGCTGTCGCTGCACTATCAAGATACACCAAATTTGGATGTTTTTTAAAAATTGGAAAATCTTTTTTTGTATTTGCTATTAACGCATCCATAAACATCACTTTAGTTTTTTTATAATTGTACTTTTAATAGATTTCATAAGAGTTTCATCACCAACCAAATCTATTATTTCCATCAAATAGCCTTCAACAATACTCTGTATCGCAGTATCATTTTCAATACCACGAGACTGAAAATAAAAAAGCGATTCAGTATCAATATTTGCTGTACTTACTGCGTGGCGACACTTTACATCATTATTTTCAATCTCCAAATTCGGTATGGAATTAATCTCAGAATCTTTACTCAAAAGCAATGTTTCTTCTCGTTGCTTGCCATCACATGTATAAGATCCATGCGGAATACGAATCAAACCGTAATATATACCTTTCGCATGTCCAGACAGTACTCCTTTCACATGCATATCGCTAGTTGTATGAGATGCATTATGTAAAATGGTTGTTTTCAAATCAATCAATTGATTATCAATCCCAAAAAATAATCCGTATGTTTCAGCACGAGCGCCTTCGTCTACTAACTCAGTAACAATTGTCTGTTTTGAAATTGCAGATCCAAGTTCAATATCAATCCAACGGTATATTGCATTCTTGCCAACAAACGCCGTCCGTGCGTGTATAAGAAAACTTTTATCATCAACTCGTTGATCAATAATATATTTAACATACGCTCCTTCGCCAACAATCACATCTAGAATCATACCACAATATTCTATATCTTGAATTGACTCAATGATAGTCACTCGCGCACCTGCCTCTACAATTATTCTAAGATAAATAAGTACGTTCTTTTGTTTATCACCGATATAAATATGAACTGGCTTGTCTACTGTTTTTGGAATAAAAAATGTAACAATGTCTGTCGGTTCAATTGCGTTTTGTTTATAAAAGCGAACATCAACAATTTCTTTTCTTTTTTCAACTTTTTGAATCTTCCAATTTTTTAATTTTTCTTCACATTCTTTAGTACTTATTTTTTTTACCTTCAAATTATCAACAACGACATTCATATTTCCATGTTCAAATACTCGTGCGTCAAAATCAATCGCTGTCATATCAGCAACAATACCAATACCATATTTAAGAATATCTTTATTCATATTATCCAACACTTGCTTCCATTTCCAATTCTATCAACCGATTTAATTCAAGTGCATATTCAAGCGGAAGTGCTTTAATAATTGGTTCAATAAAACCAGAAACTATCAACTGCCTTGCTTGTTCAATTGATAATCCTCTACTCTGCAAATAAAAAATTTCTTCGTCGCCAATTTTTCCAACCTGTGCCTCATGTACAATATTCACATTGTCAGTATCAATTTTCATGTATGGATGTGTATTGGAAATTGATTCATCATCAATCAACAATGCATTACATTCAACATCAACTTTTGATCGTTCAGCATTTTCTCCAATATAAACATATCCACGATAGGTGCACACGCCACCACCACTTGAAATTGATTTTGATCTAATAGTAGACTTTGTATCTGGTGCAACATGAATCACTTTCGCACCAGTGTCTTGATTCTGTCCAGATCCGGCAAATGCAACACCAAGAAAATCAGATCTCGCGCCTCGTCCGCGTAAAATTGAACTTGGATAAAGCATGGTTACGCCACTACCCATGTTAGCGTTAATCCATTCAATAATTCCGTCTTCATCTACTAAAGCTCGTTTTGTATTTAAATTGTATGTATTCTTTGACCAATTTTCTATGGAATAATATCTCACTCGTGCATTTTTGTGTACAAAAATTTCTACGCCACCAGCATGCAACGAATTGATAGTATAACGTGGAGCGCTACAACCTTCTATATATTGTACTTCTGAACCTACATCTGCAATTATAAGAGTATGTTCAAATTGTCCACCTGACTGTGCATTCATACGAAAATACGCTTGCAACGGCAAATTTACTTTTACACCTGGAGGAATATAAATAAATGTTCCACCAGACCACACTGACGCATGAAGCATACTAAATTTGTGATCATTAACTAGAATACATTGTGTCATGAAATACTTCTTTACCAAATCTTCATGCTCTCGCAAAGCAACATCCATATTTTCAAATATCACACCTTTTTTTTTCAAATCTTCTTGAATATTGTGATAGATGACATCTGAATCATATTGAGCACCGACACCTCCCAAATATTTTTTTTCTGCTTCTGGAATACCAAGACGATCAAATGTTTGCCGTATTTCTTTTGGTACATCTTTCCATACATTACTTTCTTGTGCATCAGGACGAATAAAATAAATAATATCATCCAAATTTAATCCAGATAAATCTGGCCCCCACGTTGGTATCGCTGTATGTTTAAACAATTCAAATGCCTGCAATCGTTTCTCAAGCATCCACTTAGGTTCATTTTTCTGTGATGAAATATCCAAAATAACATCTTCTGTAAGTCCAGGACTACTCTTGTATTTAGAATTATCCACATCTGCTTGTTCATACAAAGCACGATCAATTGTGAAATGAGATTGTTTATTGTCAGACATAAAATTAAATACTTTCCATTTTTTTTTACAAAAAAACTACTTTAACTATATACATCAAACAGTACTCTTTTTACCCATCTCTCTAACTTGTGTAACAATACTCGGCAATTTATTCAATACAAATTCTATTTCTCCTTTGCTAGTCTGTGAACCAAGCGTAAATCTAACTGCACTTTCCAAACGTCTTTTTGAAAGATGGCATGCTGACAAAACATGTGATGGTTTATCAGTATCAGTCGCGCAGGCTGCTCCTGTACTTACGCTGATACCTGCAGCATCAAGATATAAAACTACACTTTCCGCTTCTGCACCAAGAAAAGAAACATTAAGATTATTTGGTAAACGCATCTCTTTTTCAGGACCATTCAGCACAATGTCAGAAATACTCTTTTGAATTCCTTTCCATAATAAATCACGCAGTTGAGTCATACGTATAATAGACTCTTCTTTCTGCTCAATTGATTTTTTTAATGCTAGCGACATGCCAACAATTTGTGCTGTTGCTTCAGTGCCACTACGCAATCCAAACTCTTGCCCACCACCGTACAAAAGAGGTTCAATCTCAATACCACGCCGTTTATATAGCAATCCGATTCCTTTGGGACCAGATATTTTTGCTGCGTTTAACGAAAGTAAATCTACATGCAATGCTTCCACATGAATTGGAAGTGCTTGGACTACTTGACATGCATCTGTATGAAAAAACGGAAATTGACTCCTCTGTTTCTTTCGCCATTTCAAAATCATCCGTCCTATATCCGCAATTGGCAAAACTGTACCTATTTCATTATTTGCATACATAATACTCACGAGAATCGTATCATGACGAAATGCTTTTTGTACATCTGCAACACATATTTGTCCAGTTTTATCCACTGGAACATAACTCACTTCAAAACCATCTCGCTCAAGCGCGTGAATTGGACCAAGAACTGAATCATGTTCAACTCCAGTAGTAATAATATGTTTCCCATATTTTTGATTTATTCTCGCAACGCCGAGAATAGCTAAATTGTTTGCTTCAGTTCCACCACTGGTAAATATAATCGTATCATCAGTTGTAGCCAAAAGCTCAGCGATTAAATGACGAGCTTTGTCAATTACTTTACGCGCTTCTACAGCAGACGCATACAAAGCAGATGGATTAGAAAAATTCTCCATTAAAAGTGTTTTCATAACGTCAAAAACAGCTAGATCAAGCGGAGTACCAGCTGCATAATCAAGATACACTTGTTTTATTTTTTTCTTAGACAACATAGACTACACCCATGACAGACACTACAAAATTAGCTTGACCCAATTGTGCTATAAATTGAAATCCATAGTTCATCCGTTATTTGCTAATTGTCAATACATTTGATATTATGAAAAACAAACGGCGTATATCTGATATATATACTCCGTAAATATATTATCTTATCCTAAACAATATGTCAACGGACATAAAAGTATCATACACAGCTACATTATTGGATAAAAAATCTATTGCACCAGATGTACTGCAACTTCGGTTTGAAAAACCTAACAATTTTGTATTTGAATCAGGCTGTTTTGTTCAATTTCAGATATTACATGAAAATAAAATAGTGCTTAGATCATACTCTATTTCTTCAACCCCAGACAATCCATATCTTGAATTTTGTATTAAATTACTGCCAAATGGAATAGGATCACTGTTTGTCAAACATATACAACTTGGCAATAAACTATCATTTATTGGTCCATACGGACATTTTGTAAAAGAAACAAAACCACAACCATCTTTTTTTGTTGCAACTGGTGTGGGACTCGCACCAATAATCAGCATACTTACATCTCATGTGCCAACAGACACAAGCGGAAAAGAATATATACTACTTTTGGGTATGCGATTTGAAGATGATCTATTCTGGATTGATAGACTTGATGCATTAACAAAATTCTCTCCTTTTTTTTCTTATTACGTCACACTTTCACGACCAAACATCAACAAGTGGAAAGGTCTTCGCGGTCATGTGACCGAGCATGTCATGCACTATTTTGTAAATCATACAGTCTATATTTGTGGTAACCCAAAAATGATTACAGATGTAAGATTAATTCTAATCAAAAATGGTTTAGATCCAAAACGGATTCACTTTGAAATCTTATGACAGCTGATAATAATTAGTAATCACTAATTATTATAATGGCAATGTCAAATTTATCCCAGTACTTTGTTGTCCGCTTGCATTCACAGGTTCATGTGGTGGTTCAAAATTAACAGCAAACGGCTGAATTTCACCTGTAATCATTGGATAATAAAGCATCTTATTCTTTCGCCCAAAATCATAAATTTCTTTTGTTACTTTTACATCTTGTTCACAATATTTCTTAATCTCATCAAGTTTGCCTTCCTGAAACCATTTTTGTGCTTGCAATCCATCTGCACTTTTTTCAATTTGTAAGGTCGCCTTTGCAACATCGTTCAACTTAAATCGTTTTCCAACAGACTCTCTTATTACTTTGAGTAAATCAAGATGCGGAAATATAGTAAGGTCTCCTGTATAGTATCTATTCAAAATTGGTACATCAAATGATTCACTATTGTACCCAATAATACGATCCGCCTTTTCAAAAAAAGGCCACATGTCACCAAGTTCATGTTCTTCAAACGAACTATATACATTAGTGTCGTAATCATAAATAGATACTACAGTAACCTTCATTGATTGTAGATTGTGAATATCACCAACGGTTTCAATATCAAATACAAGTTCAGACATAAAGAAAAATTAAAAAAATATATAAATAACTATTTTGCTTTTTTAAATCTCACAGAAAATACAGGTTCATACTCATTTTCATATTCATCAATCACTTCAACAGTCTCCCCTTTCATCATTTTTGTCATTGCAATATCACTCATCAATTCCATATCACTTGCAATGTCAATTTTCAAATCCTCCAATTCGGTCAATTCATGCGAAAATTGTTCTTTAATCGTATGTTCCAATTGTTTTTTCTTTTCATGTATAGTCTTCAATTTTTCTTGTGTCTCCTGATATTCAGATGATGATACAAGAGCATCTTTGTACATTTGCTTCATGTCCTTTTGTTTTGACTTATTTTTTTGTATACGGTTAAATATTTCTTGGATGTCTTGCATATATAAATAATAAAAAATAACAACAACTAGTAAATAATAGTACTAATCTTAAAACTAATAAACCTTTTAAGTTTTTATCAACCCATTCCACGCATTGGCAAATTTAATCAATCCCTCGTCTGTCATCTTGTGATGGATAGTATAACTTTTCCAATTTTTATTTAAATCAATTTCTTCGTATGCAATAGATTTTAGATCACTTGCTGAAAAACTGTCTACTGGTGGTACAGGCGTATTGGCATTTCCCCACTCTGCAATCGCACCATAATACGATGTTAAAATATCAGAACCTACAGAAATTGACTGCTCTAGTTGTTCTACACCGTGTATGCTAGCAGCCAGAACTTCCACATGTCCATCTCCACCTTTGTACATATGTAACAAATTTTTTACTAAATCCATGCCGTCAACACTCATTTCTTTACTCAATCGTCCAATGAATGGCGAAATAAAAACATCACCACGCTTGGCGCCCTTTGTTGCAGCATACACAGCTGCTCCTTGTGCTTGAGAAAAACAGAGAGTCATATTAACCCGTACGCCATCATGTATTAAATATTCTGCTGCCGTGAGACCTTCTGTCGTCGTTGGAAGTTTGATATGTGCGTTTGAAATCCAACTAAACATTTCTCGTGCCTGTGCCATCATCTGTACTGCAGTTGTTTGTGGATCAGCATAGACTTCAATAGATACTGAACCATCTGGAATCAATTTGGAAATCTCTTGTACACGTTGTTTATACATTGCGAGCAATTCATCACGTTCAAATTTCAATTCACTTTGTTCACCACGTTCTTTTTTTAATGCTGAAACAAAATTACTCGGATTTGTTGTTTGACCATGCAAAAATCCAAGTTGCTCAAGCAATTGTTTTGTTTCATTTGTATCACTTCCATCTAGAAAAATACGCGTATGAGAGGTATAGCTAGGCATAATCTTATTATATAAATATAGATAAATGAAGTATATCAA
>QIHL01000039.1 GCA_003230965.1 Candidatus Magasanikiibacteriota bacterium
CAATATCTAAATAAATTTAATAAAAAATTTACCTATACAAAAATTGTTGAAGAATATCCGTGGATTCTACTACATGTTACATCAATAAAAAAATAAAGTGCAATAAATAAAAGTAACTTTTCTACTATGAATTATTATTTTATAAAAGAGTATTAAATGTTTTCCATCCAAGCCAATCACGAGCCTCATCCATACGGAAAAAAAATCGCATACGCTTTTTTCCTAGTTTCGGGTTGATAATCAGTGGAGTAACTCGCCCATAATTTACTGCATCACCAACAAATGCTATTTTTGAAAAAAATGATTGTGCAATAATTGCAGCATACGTAGCAATTGCAGCAGCATCCAGTTGTATAGTCATGAGTTTTTCCAAATCAATCAATAAAAAAAATTTTTGTTTTAGATATTTAGCATGCAAATCTGCAATTGTTTCTTTGACCCATATTGCTTGCATGTTGACTTGAATAATATCCTTTGCAGGTTGTTCAAAAAGTAAAAGAAGACGCCCATCACCGTAATTAGTGATGGTAGTTCCAACAGATTCATATAAATACTCTTGAGCCATAAAAAAAATAATATGTCTAAGGTAAATAAGTATATCACGTATTCAGCCGAAAAAACAAAGGACATCGGTGCACAACTCATACAAAAACTGCAAGGCGGAGACATTATTTTACTCTACGGAGAACTCGGCACAGGCAAAACAACCCTGACACAAGGTATTTCCTCTAGTCTAAAAATAAAAGAAAAAATAACAAGTCCCACATTCACTATTATGCATATTTATTCAGCAGATGGAACTAATAATATCAAAACCCTAGTACATGTGGACACTTATCGTATTGAAGATGAATCACAACTCAAAGAAATTGGACTTGAAGATTACCTTGGAGATCCTGACACACTCTGTGTAATTGAATGGCCAGACAAAATGGGACACTTACTTGATAATAAAAAAACCATAGATATATATTTAGAACACATAACTACTGGCAGAGCTATTAGAATTGAATATGATTAATGTTAGAAACTTTTTGTACTAAAATAAAAAACTGATAAACAAAATTGCATGTTCAAATAATTTTACTTCATTCAACTATAGTTCCTTCAAATGACTTTCCAAAAAGTGCCCTGTCTACCTGTTTCAAATCAGTGCCTTTAAGAATTTCCACACAAAGTCCAAGCTGTTCTGCTCTACGACTTGCGATTGGATCAAACGGAGCATTCTTTCCTGGATCCCATACATTTCCTACAATATTTTTTCTAAAATCTTTCCATGAAATACGTTTAATTTTTTTTGCATTTTTATATTTGTTTGGATCCTTGTCATAGACATACGAAATATTGGAAAGATTCATCAACGTTTTGGCACCATAAACACTTGCCAATTTAACTGCATCATCATCAGTTGAACGTCCAGGTTTATCTCCAGCTGCGATAATAATTGATTTTTTTGTTTTTACTTTATAATCTGGATCCCGCAATACTTCTTTGTATGTTAATTTAGAACCAAATAAAAATTTTATAAATTCAGCATTTAGTACGGTAGTAGCAATTCCCATCCAATCAAGATCAGTATTAGAAATCTTTATTGTCTTTTTCAGACCATCTTGATATTGACGACACGTTGCACCTCCTCCAATAACTAAAACAAATTGCTTCCCAAGTTTTACATGTTTCAAAATCAACCGACGAAATGACTGAAGAAATTTTGTATCAAATCCGCTTGGTGGAATAATAATTGATCCACCTATTGAGAGAACGAAGATATTTTTTTGTTTTTTCGTTGCCATATATTTTTTTAATATATCCTAATTTTTGTGATTTAAATCTACTTGGTGTCCTATATGCTGTCTTCCCTTTTTGTGCCTTGTTGGACGAATATTTTTTCATAGAATCATAAATTTCTTTTCAACAAAAAAGAAAAAAACCAACTTGCAATACTCAAAAGCAACGCACCCAAAAATGCAGGCCAAAAACCTACGACTACGAATCCTTTGACCACTGTTGACACCAACCAAAACATAAGTGCGTTAATCACAAAAGTAAATAGACCGAGTGTCAATATATTGATTGGAAGAGTCAAAATAACCAAAAGTGGACGAATAATAGCATTCACTAAACCAAGCACAAGCACTACCAAAAGTGCGGCATAAAAACCGCTCACATGAATACCTGGAATGTACACAGATATCAGAAGAACTGTAACTGCATTAAGCAGCCAACGGAGTATAAGACGCATAAAAAAATCAATTACTCTGGCAAGAGTATACTTGTTTTCGTTCGTAAAATCAACCCATCAAAAGCCAAACTACTGAGAACTCGCTCTAGGCGATCTTTCTTTATATCAGCAAAATGTTTTTCAAGTTGCTTCAACGAACATTGATATGATTCACGAAGCAAATCAATAATCCGTCCACGCAAATAACGATCAGTCTCTTTGAATGGTACATATAACTTTTTCTTTTTTACCTTTCGTTTTTTTTCTTTCGGCAATGCTGCACCCCAATCCATGAGTGCTTGATTCCAATCATATACGGACGACTCTCCTGTTTCATCAACCAGCCATATTATGACCTCTTCTGCTTTTTTCAAAAGTTTGTTGTCTGTCTGCTGTTCTTTTTGAAAAAAAGTTTGTTGATAAAATTTCCTATGGTTTGTATCCATCATTGGAACAGCTTGACCAAAGGCAAAAGATAAAATAGCACGTGCCGTATATGGACCAATGCCAGGAAGTTTTAATAATGTTTTCAAATCTCTTGGAAAATGTCCAGCAAACTCTTTTTGAATTATTTGAATTGTCTGCTGAAGATACAAAGCCCGACGATTATACCCAAGACCTTTCCACGCACGAATAACATTACAGGTTTTTGCTGTCGCAAGTTGTTTTTTATTTGGGAATTGTTTAAGAAAGGCTGTATATATTGGGATAACACGATCAACTTGCGTCTGTTGCAACATAATCTCAGACACAAACAACCTATAGGGATTCCGTGTATGTCGCCACGGCAAATTACGACTGTATCGCTGATAATCTTTCAATACTGCCATACAAACTTGTTTTTGTTTTTTGGTCAACATAATCAATGAATTGTATATGAATTAGCAAATAAATTAATAGCAATATCTTTTCCATCTGTCTTCCAGACTTTTGATCCAGCTCGCTGGAGTTGTTTGATAGTTCTCAGTGAATATAAATTTGTATCACCTACAGCAGATTCTACTATTGCATCATGGGGTCGCACATCTGCCAAAAATTGTTTACTCATTGCTTGATTACCTCCGTTTACACCGACAACAAGAATATCTGACTGTAAAAGAGTTGGATACGTATGCAAAAGATATTCTTCGTCTGTCTGTTTTGTATTTACTCTAAGCAATACAGATTGATTGCCATACGAAATTTTCACTACTGTTCGATCGTTTGTAGAATTATTGGAAGTCAAAAAATCAATAGTAGAACTTGCAATGTCCCAAATTATATGATGTGTTAATAACGTTACATCTGCACCATGTTGTTTTTGTATATCAACTGCTTGTATAACTTTATCCCAATATACATTAGATTTGCTTGGCGAAATGATAATAATATGATCAATTGAAAAACGATCAAGAACATCAACACACCCTCCATATAAATTAATATTTGCATCTGTAATTACTACATACTGAATGTGTGTATCATAAAATGACATATTGCGACCAATAGCTGCCAACACTGAATCATCTGCAGTACAATTTATGAGCATATGTTGACCGTTTGTAAATGTCACAAACGTTGCATTGCCTGTACTTGCAAAGATATTAACTGAAACATGTTGTCGTTTGGATTTGAACATCTGAAATTGCACAACAGCAAGCAAACCAAAAACAATTATAAGAAGAACAATTATACTGGTTTTCAATGAATCAAGCATACAATTTATATAATTTATTTTCTCCGTCTCTGCACATTCATAGTCAATACAAAAAGTAATACATACAAACTAATTGTCATTGAGAGTGATAGTTGAAATTGCACGGATGCAAATGATAAATTTCCAAACCATGTAACAATTGCAACAATATACGCCATACCTACCCACGCAATCCACGAGATAATTTGACCAATCGGAAAAAAGATAAATGATACAACAACAGCAAAAAATCCAAGAGCCATAATCCATGGGAGAATCCACAAAATTAAAAGATTAACAACTAGTGCAACAATAGAAAGTTGTCCGAACTGGTACAACATAATTGGAAGTGTCGCAATAATTGCACTACTTGTAATAATCAGTGATTCATGAATAGCAAATCGTTTTGGTGCCCAAGTAAAAAATGGCTCAATCAATGGGTTCAAATAAATTAAGCCAAGTGTCGCTAAAAATGATAATTGAAATCCTGCATCCCACAAAATAACAAATGGATTGATTAACGCCATGAGAAAAACAGTTAGAATTAAAATGTTTCCAATGTGCGAGCGTCTACCGAGATAAGCTGCAAGCAATACAAGTGTTCCCATTATACCAGCACGAATCGCCGAACTTGTAGCACCAGTGAACAAAACAAACAAAAAAATTGCAGATACCACTAACCAAAATGCTCGCTTGCGTGGAATCCACAGATATGTGCAAAATAATAAAAGCAAAGTCGCAACTAAGGTAATGTTGTATCCAGAAATTGCCACAATGTGCGTCACACCAGTACGATTAAATAATGTATTCAACTTGCCAAGACCTCCACGATACCCATACAATAATCCCGCCATAAAACTTGCATACGGTTCATGCCAAAGCATAACTACTTTTGTAGCAATTTGATCTTTCAAATAAAAAAGCCACCCAAAAAACCAATTACCATGTCCATGACTTGTGACAAACACATGCGAACTTTGGCACAGACTAAAGACACCTTGATTCGCGAGGTACATATCAAAACGAAAATCAGGAAATGGATTTGGAGACAGTAATCTACATTTGATAGTTACTGCATCGCCGTATACATAGCGTGGATACAATGGCATGCTCATGTAGATATACCCTTTCGTTTTTATCTGTGTTGTTTGTGTTGTTGCGATTGTTTGTGCTAAAACTATATACTTTACACTATCCAATCGTACATCTGGTGGTTTAGAAATAATTGCATGAATAGTAACTGTTTGTCCATGATACGCCAGCAACGACGTCGGAGTAAAAGCTGGAAATGCAAGCTGTGATCTAACAAAACCGAGCACACCAAAAAGAAAAATAAAAACCAATAGTCGCATGATTTTATAGTGCCACCAAATAATTAAAAAAGATAGCAAAACAAAAAAAAGCAAAATAAATTGTTGCATTGGTATACTAACACGCCCGACAGATCCCCATGCCAAACCACTAATTGCACCAAGACAAACAACAAAAAAAGATCTACTTTTAGAGTTTATTATCCACTCCTTCATAAACTTTTACTATTACACCACAACCGAGACCAGCTTACCTTTCACATAAATTACTTTCTTTGGTTCTCTACCATCCAACCACTTCTGTACTTTTTCATTAGCAAGTGCTATAGCCTTTGCATCTTTTTCTGAAATATCTGATGATACACTAAAATCGGCACGGACTTTTCCATTCACTTGCACAACTAGTGTCATCATATCTTGCACCAATTTACTCTTGTCATATTCTGGCCATGATTCAAGGACAATAGACGTTTTGTTGCCAAGCTGTTCCCACAATTCTTCTGCAATATGAGGAGCAAAAGGAGAAAGAAGTGTAATTAATAACGCATAACTATCAGCAGATATTTTTTCTATTTTATTTAACTCTTTGACCAACTCCATAAGTTTTGCAATTGCAGTATTGAAACTCAATGATTCAATATCTTCCCCAACTTTCTTAATTGTCAAATGTAATTGCTTATCCATTTTTTTATCTAACTCTTGAACTCCAATCCCTACTTTCTCACGCAGACACCACACACGTTCCAAAAATCGTCTAATTCCTTTAATACCATTTGTGTCCCATATCTTGTCATCTCTCAAAGGTCCCATGAACATTTCATACATACGACATGTATCAGCACCAAATTCGTTTACCACATCTGTCGGATTTATCACATTCCCCCACCGTTTGCTCATCTTACGACCATCAGATCCCAAAATAAACCCTTGATGACGATGCACTATAAACGGCTCATCAAAATCTATGTATCCAGAATCATACAATACTTTTGTAAAAAAACGTGAGTACAATAAGTGTCCATTGACATGTTCTGGTCCTCCCAGATAAAAATCTACTGGCATCCACGTCTTCAGCGCTTCTGGTGAAGCAAACTCTTGATCATTTTTTGGATCAAGATAACGGTAGTAGTACCAACTTGAGCACATGAATGTATCTAGCGTATCTATTTCACGCTTCCAGCCTGTACCATATTTCTCTTCCACACCATTTTGAAATGTTTCCGAATATATTAAAGGTGATTGTCCAGTTGGTTTGAAATTAACATCATTCGGTAATTTAACAGGAAGATCATCAAAATCAACTCCACGAATATATATATTTACATCACGTGTTACCTCAGCAAGCAAAAGAGGAAACGTTATGTATCCATGGTCAGAATCAAAATGTCCAGAATCTCGCATACGGATGATACGTGCTACAGGAAAATGTTGCTGTATATAATGCTCTGTTGCGTCAAGCGGAATATATGGATCCGTAGTTGACAAAAATACGACAATCTCCTCAACATTCTGACGTATTGCATCAAAATCCAATTGACCAATGACAAATGAAAATATACAATCAAGCCCTTTTTTGTCTTTCACTACTTTCTTCATCTGTGCATTCCATTGATTAGTCGGTACTGTTGGTGCAATCATAATGAGTTTTTTCATTTTGTGCGTCTGTGCCAATTCAAGTGCAGTCCAAGCACTTAATGACCGCGCTGTCACTACGACATTTTTTGATAAATTACTTATAGCCTTTTGTGCAGTTTCAAACCATTCATTTCTAATTGGATAATCTGCATGCGGTAACACTGGTGTAAGAGAAAAAATACCTAACTTCTCTTCTGATGATCGTAACCACGGCAAAAAATGATTATCAGGATTAGATCCCAATGCGTGCAAATGAAGCACATCAACCAATAAATTTTGTTCACTGCTAGTTACTGACTGATCCTTGACAAGCATCGGCACTGGCGCACCCCAAAATCTCTGCCGAGATACAGACCAATCGCGAAGTTTATATTGTACTTTTCTATTACCTATTCCTTTTTCTTCTAACCATTGAATCATTTTTTCTGTTGCTTCTTCTATAAAACAATTATCTAAAAATTTAGAATTTATATGTTTTCCGTCACCAACATAAGCTACATCTTCTAAAAGAACATTCTTTTTAGCCCCACAGACTTGCCCGTGAGTGTTGCATACGGAATCGGTTGGCTGTACAACATATTTTATT
>QIHL01000072.1 GCA_003230965.1 Candidatus Magasanikiibacteriota bacterium
ATAGTCCCTCCATCGTTGGAGGGTTTTTCTTTATTTATATTGTTTTATACTTATGCATTATTAATTTGATAACTATATAATTTTATTTTTTCATTTTTCATTTTTTTATGACTATAAAAAAGAAGAAAAAACGCAAATTTATTTTTATTGTTGGCGGTGTCATGAGTAGTGTTGGAAAAGGTGTAACGTCTTCATCTATTTCATCAATTCTTAAAGCACGAGGATACAAAACTACGAATGTAAAATGCGACATGTATATCAATCTTGACGCTGGAACAATTCGTCCGACAGAACATGGAGAAGTTTTTGTTGGCGAAGATGGTATTGAATCAGATCAAGATTTGGGAAACTATGAGCGTTTTACTGGTAATGTAATGGCAAGTGAAAACTACATCACCACAGGTCAAGTGTATAATGAAGTTATTCAAAGAGAGCGGAATTTATTTTATGCTGGTGAGGATGTAGAAGTAGTTCCAGATATTCCAAATGAAATTATACGACGTATAAAAGTAGCAGCAACAAAAGATGATGCTGAAATCACTGTGGTTGAATTTGGTGGAACAGTTGGTGAGTACCAAGTCCTATTGTTCCTAGAGGCTGCACGTATGATGAAATTAAAAAATCCAAATGATATCACATTTGTCCTTGTTAGTTATTTGCCTGTACCAGCGCATATTGGAGAGATGAAAACTAAACCCACACAACATGCAGCGCGTACTCTCAACAGTGCAGGTATTCAAGCAGATTTTATTATAGCGCGTGGTGTACACAAAATTGATACACCACGTCGTGAACGTCTTGCAACATTTTGTAACATTGCACCAGATCATGCAATTAGTGCACCTGATGTTAGCAGTATTTATGAAGTACCTCTAATTTTAGAAGAAGAAAAAATGAGTACAAAATTACTTAAAAAATTAGAGTTGAAGCCAAGAAAAAATGATATGACCAAATGGCGCAATCTAGTGAAGCGAATTAATTGTTGTACTAAAGAGGTAACGATTGGAATCGTTGGAAAATATTTTGGTACAGGCGAATTTACCCTAGCTGATTCTTATATTTCTGTGATTGAAGCTATCAAACACGGATCATGGATGAATAATATAAAGCCAATTTTGAAATGGGTTGATTCGGAAGAGTTTGAAAAACATCCTGAAAAACTAAAAAATTTGAAACAGTACGACGGTATCATTGTACCAGGTGGATTTGGTACACGTGGTATTGAAGGTATTATTAAAACGATTCAATACGTTCGTGAAAATAAAATTCCTTACTTAGGTCTCTGCTACGGCATGCAACTGGCATGTGTGGAATTTGCAAGAAATGTTATGAAAAAGACTAGTGCTCATACCGTTGAAATTGATGAAGAAACTGAGTATCCAATAATTATAGTAAACCCATCTCAAAAGAAAAATATCAAAACACAGCAATATGGTGCAACTATGCGTTTGGGTGCGTATACTGCTATATTGAAAGAGGGGAGTACTGTTCAAAAAATATATGGTAAGACAAAAATTTCTGAACGTCACCGTCATCGTTATGAATATAATAATGCATATAGAGAAGAAATGGAAAAGAAAGGTTTAGAAGTGGTTGGTGTAAATCCAGAATCAAATCTTGTTGAAATCATTGAATTAAAAAATCATCCATTTTTTATTGGAACACAGTTTCATCCAGAATTTAAATCTCAACCAATGCAGCCACATCCATTATTTTGTGAATTTGTAAAAATAATCGTGAAGCAGAAAAAATAATTTTTTACACACGAAAAAATAAACAAGACTCTCCAAAATAGGGGAGTCTTTACTTCTTGATTTTTTAGTTCTAAACATGTATTGTTCTAAGTGGTATGGAAACTGATACACAATTAATTAAAGACAAGATTGATATTGTTGATCTCATTAGTGAGTATGTCCAGTTGAAACCTGCTGGGACGAATCAGAAGGGGCTTTGTCCATTTCATCATGAAAAAAGTCCGTCATTTATGGTGAACCGCGAACGGCAAAGTTGGCACTGTTTTGGGTGTACAAAAGGTGGAGATATTTTCACATTTTTAGAAGAAATTGAGGGAATGGAATTCGTGGAAGCACTTAAATATCTTGCAAACAGAGCTGGCATTCAATTGACAAATACATTTGAAAATAAACTTGCAACATCACAAAAAAATAGACTAAAAGACATCAATATTGAAGCTGCACGTTTTTATCATAAATTTCTTACACAAATGAGTGTATCCAAAGTTGCGCTTACCTATTTGCACGATCGTGGTATTACAGATGAAACAATTGATGCGTGGCAAATTGGGTTTGTCCCAGAACAATGGGATTTATTGACACAATATTTATTGAAAAAAGGAAAAAGTATTGATGATTTAGTTTCATCAGGTCTTACCATAAAACGAGAAAATGCTGGACCAAATCGTGGATTCTATGATAGATTTCGTGGACGCATCATGTTTCCAATCCGTGATGTACATGGTATGGTTGTTGGGTTTACTGGACGTGTCTTGGTTGAAACAGAAAAATCTGGAGGAAAATATATAAACTCGCCACAATCATCAGTGTATGATAAATCTCGTGTGGTATTTGGATTAGACAAAGCAAAACAGACAATTCGTAAAAAAAATCTTATTGTAATGGTAGAAGGACAAATGGATGTTATTGCATGTCATCAAGCAGAGATGACAAACGTCGTTGCAACAAGTGGCACTGCATTAACCAAGGAACAGGTGGCTCTATTAAAGCGTTATTCATTGAATATGGCCGTTGCTTTTGATAATGATAGTGCTGGTATAAAAGCAGGCAAAAGAGGTTCTGATCTTGCAATACTACAAAAAACAGTTCTTTCGTATTCATCTTTGGAAACTAGTTTTCTTAAGAGCAATCAAAAAATGATTGTTGACGGAATGAGTGTAAAGATTATTCAGATTCCAGAAGGTGCTGGTAAAGATCCAGATGAGTGCATAAAAAATAATAAACAAGTATGGTTCAATGCTGTTGAGAATGCTAAAGATGTAATGCAGTGGTATATGGACTGTGCATTTATAGGAAAAGATATTAAGAATCCTAAAGACAAACAGGATATTGCGAATAATATACTCTCAGAAATTGCACGTATACCGTATGCTGTTGAGCGAGATCATTGGATTCAACAGTTGTCTATTCGTTTAGGTGTTGATGTATCAATTTTACGAGAAGATAGTACAAGAATCAGTATTGAACAAAAACAAAAGACTGGAAAAATCTTACTTAAAAATAAAGAAAAACCACTCGTGAAAGAGAATACAAAATCTTCTGATCATCTTGATCTTGTTCATAAACAATTTTTGGCTCTTATTTTAAGGGTCAATAAATTGATACAACATTTACAAACAGATACACAATTTCAAATAATTTTATCCACAAGCCATTATGCTCCCCTTTACGATGCAATAAAAAACCAGTATACTAGTACTGGTTCGCTTGATGTGACTAGTTTAGTTTATCCAAGTTATTTGGATAATAATGGAGAACGATTGGTTGACATTTTGCTTATGCAATCAAATCTTTTATTTGGTTCTTTGGCAATAGATAAGGCAGAAATGGAGTATAAGGCTTATGTGGAACGAATTCACGATGAATATATAAAGCAACGACGTAAAGAATTAAAACAAAAAATTACGCAGGCTGAACAAGCAAAAGATCATGAGCAATTAACAAAACTTTTGATTGAATTTCAAAAATTGACTGGGTAAAAATTATATATAGATATTATTCATTGTTCATTTAACCTTCATGCCTCGAGCAAAAAGTGGAACAACTCAAACTAAAAGTCGTAGTGCTGCAAAGCACAAAATGACTACAAAGAAAAAAAGTGTAACAAAAAAAAATGAAGTTATAAAAAAAATTATACAAAAAAAGAAAACGAAAAAAAGAACTACGAGTACTGCAAAAGTAGTGGCGACCAAAAAGTCATCAATACGGGCGTCTGCTACTAATAGTACAAAAAAGAAAACAATAGTAAAAACATCATCTACAAAAAAGAAAACTAAAAAAATAAAAAAGTTTATATTGAGACACCAGGTTGCTGTAATTGAAAAGCCAAATGTAAAAGATTTTTGGATTCTTGCAAAAAAAGGACGTCACAGAGGATTCTTGACAGAGACAGAAATTCTAGTAGTGTTTCCATACATAGAATACTATGTTCCTTTATACGAAGGTTTTTTGGATTTGTTAGAGCGTTCACGTGTGTCAATAGTTGGAGCTGTACCAAATCTGCTTGGTCAAAGAGAAAAAGACAAAGAGATTCTTGCTGAATTTCAAGGTAAACAACCTGATGTTGAAGGTGGATTTGATTTGGGAAGTATTTCTGAGGATTCTATTCAAATGTATTTGCGCGAAATTGGAAAAATTCCACTCTTAACCGCTGATGAGGAAGTTTCACTTGCAAAACGAAAAGATCGTGAAGATCGTGAAGCAGAGAAAAAAATGATTGAGGCGAATCTTCGTTTAGTTGTTTCTATCGCAAAGAAATTTGTTGGCAAAAGTTTATCTCTGCTGGATTTAATTCAAGAGGGAAACATAGGATTATTTCGCGCTGTAAAAAAGTTTGATCATAGAAAAGGATACAAATTTAGTACCTACGCGACATGGTGGATTCGTCAAGCAATTACTCGTGCACTTGCAGATCAGTCCCGTACTATTCGTATTCCAGTACATATGGTTGAGACAATAAATCGTTTAAAGCAAGTTCAACGTCGGTTACTACAGGATCTTGGTCGTGATGCTACGCCAGAGGAGCTCGCTGCAGAAATGGGTGAAGAAATTAGTAAAGTAAAACATATTATAAAAATCTCACAAGAAACTGTATCACTGGAAACATCAGTTGGAGATGACGATGACGACGATACACAGTTGGCCGATTTTATTAAAGATATAAAGAACGAAAGTCCAGATCATGTTGCTGGCGTACAACTCTTGAAAGATTATATTCAAGAGGCGATTAAAGATCTATCACCACGTGAAAAGAAAATTCTTGAAATGCGTTTTGGTCTTTCAGATGGTGTAACTCATACTCTAGAAGAGGTGGGTCGTGAGTTTGATGTTACCCGTGAACGTATTCGTCAGATTGAAGCAAAAGCTCTTGAAAAAATTCAAACATTTGATATCGTAAACAAATTGCGGGATTATTGAGATCTAAATAAATAAGACAATGCCATTTCATACTATTCCACTTATTTTACCTGCATTTATTGCTGGAATTTTTACTTTTCTTGCTCCATGTACTCTGCCACTTTTGCCTGGGTATCTTGGATTTATTACAGGAATGCCTATTGGCACGAAAATTGATTATACACAAATAAAACATATTCGGACAAAAGTTTTTGCGAATGGACTTATGTATGTTTTAGGTTTTAGTTTGATCTTTATTATCCTAGGAAGTTTATTTGGTCTTGGTGGTGCATATCTTTTGAAATACCGAATTATTTTATCTGAAGTTGGAGGAGTATTTGTAATTTTGTTTGGTCTTCAGATGATGAATGTATTTCACTTCAAATGGATGAACAGAGAAAAAATGTTTCGCATACCTGCATCGCTCAAACCAGGACATCCATTGAGTTCATTCGTTTTTGGTGGCATATTTGCATTTGGTTGGACTCCATGCGTTGGACCGATTCTGGGATCTGTCCTTTTGCTTGCTTCACAAACTGCTACAGTTTTTCAAGGAGCATTTCTTTTAACTATTTTTTCTTTAGGTCTTGCTATACCTTTTTTACTTATTGCTTTTACTATTGAGCATACTACTGAGTATATTAAAATCCTTATGCGATATATGAAAATAATTTCATTTGTTGGTGGGATTTTTTTAATTTTTGTTGGCATTTTGCTCATTACGAACGATATGGGTTTATGGATTTACTGGTGGTACCGAATATTTCCTTTTGCAAATTATAGCAGTGTACTAAAATTTCTTTAATTATTTTCCTGTAATTAAACATACAATCGGACCAGTCCAAGACCAACCTGCAGTAATTGCTTTTTGTAATCCAACAACTGCAAGCGCGCTATTGGGGGATATATCAATTTGAGTAGTTTTTTTTATAAGTTTTATTGCAACTTTAATATCATCGTTTGTTGCGATCCAACCTGTACCATTTGTTTGTTTAATTAAATCTATTACAGTTTGTTTGCGATGTGCAACTTTGTCAACTATTGCAGTGGCAGTGGATTTTTCTGTACTATTTTTTTGCTCTATATTTTCAATTAAATTTATTATTGGATGACAATATGTCGTCTGAACAATATGGATTTGTACAGGCATATTTTGTTCTTGTACGTATTGTCCTACTGCTTGTGCAGTCGTACCAGAAGATGTTGGAATAAAAATTGCTTGGATATTTTGAATACGAAGCAATTCCTCTCCAAGAGTAAAATATCCTGTGAGAGCAAGATCATCAGTTGATTGCCGAAGATTGATTATTTCTTCTTTTTTTGTCATAGTAAAAGCTGACTGCTTTGGTCGTTCTACTTGATAGACAATTATATTTTTGTCTTTACTTATAAGTTTTTTAATAATTTCAAACTTTTGTTTATCAATTTTTTGTCCTACAAAAATAGTCAATGCTAGAGGACTACCTTGATTATTTCTGTTATGGTTAATGACTGCATAAGTTGCAGCAATTGCGGCATTGCCTGATGAAGAAATACAAAACGTCGTGATTCCATCTTTTGCATATTTTGCAATCATCACTGGGATAGATCGCCCTTTGTGTGATCCATACCGATGCTTGTCTTCACGCTTCAACCACACTTCATTTGGTAAACCTAGAGTTTTCTGAAGTTCAGGATATGGAATTTGTGGAGTATGCATAATTTGCTTATCTTGTTTAGTTTGTGTATACTATCATCGTTTTACATTTGAATCAATCTCTATGAAACTTATTTGTCTGGAATGCAAAAATGATGTTGACTTACGTACATATCACAATCTTGCAAAGGAACAAATAATTGAATGCAATACTTGTGGTATTACTTTGCTGGTAACCAAAATATCAGATGCGGGCGATGTTAGTGTAGAAATAGTTGACGAAGGTAAATAAATACAGTATTGGCATTTTTTTTATACTATTGAAAATTTTTCTTTTAATTCTTTTACCGACTCTTCAATCATTCCACGAAAACCATGACTACCAAGAAAAATAATTACGTC
>QIHL01000042.1 GCA_003230965.1 Candidatus Magasanikiibacteriota bacterium
AAATACCTACAATGTACAGAAGGCTTGGGGTGCTATGCATTCCTGCTTCTAGCTTTCCAGACATTTCTATAATTCTATTATTTTTTATGGCTAAAAAACTTACTACTCAAATAAAATTGCAAATTGTTGGTGGTTCAGCAAATCCTGCACCTCCAGTCGGTCCTGCACTTGGACAGCATGGATTAAACATTCAAGACTTCTGCACACAATTCAACAACGCAACAGCAGATAAAAAAGGTGAAATTGTTCCAGTAATTATCAATGTATACGAAGACCGCACTTTTGACTTTATCATGAAAGTTGCTCCCACAAGTGCACTTATTATGAAAGCCGCAAAGATTAAAAAAGGTGCTGGTAATCCATTAAAAGAAAAAGTTGGTACACTAACAAAAGCACAGGTTCGCAAAATCGCAGAAAAGAAAATGCCTGACCTGAATGCGAACGACATAGAGGCTGCAATGAAAATCATAGAAGGTACTGCCAGACAAATGGGTGTAAAGATAGAAGGATAAACAAAAAAATAATTATCTAAATCGCTGGCACATGTCAGCGATTTTTGATATACTTTGGGAGAATATAATCAATAACATATAATCTGTAACCAAAATTACCTATTTACGTTAATTCTATGCCTACCAAAAAACTTCATTGTGTCTTCTATGGAGTCATGAAAGATTTTCAACCATACGTACGAAAACATTTATCTAATTTTTCAGTGCACATGAAAGATGAACCACTGTCTGCACAGACGATTGACCCAAAAACTGAAATTCTAGGTGTTTTTGTAGAATCTAATGTTACAAAAAAGATTATTTCAAACCTACCAAAACTCAAACTCATAGTTACTCTCTCAACTGGCTATGATCATATTGATCTCAAAGCTGCCAAAGCACGTAAAGTCTTTGTCTGCAATGTACCCAGCTACGGAGAAAATACAGTTGCCGAACATGCTCTTGCGCTTATGCTCGCACTCTCACGTAAACTCTTTCAGTCGGTAAAACGTGTTAAAGAAGGTGTGTATGATTTTAATGGCTTGCGTGGATTTGATATAAAAGGCAAAACAATAGGTATTATAGGTACTGGTCACATTGGCATACATTTTATTCGTATGTTGCAAGGATTTGATGCAAACATCATAGCCTATGATCCATATCCAAATAAATTTTTGCAAAAAAAATATAATTTCACATATACAACACTAGAAAAACTATTTAAAACGTCTCATATTATATCTATCCACGTTCCACTCTTGCCAACAACAAAACATTTAATCAATAAAGATACAATCAAAAAAATGAAAAAGGGGGTATACATCATCAATACAGCACGTGGTGCTATTATTGACTCAGAAGCGTTGGCATGGGGACTTGAGACTGAACAAATTGGTGGCGCTGGACTTGATGTGCTTGATGATGAAAACCTGATTGAACATTGGGAGCAAGTGCTAGAAATAAAAGTAGGAAATAAAAAACGTAGTGTAACACTTATGAATGAAATGCTAATTCAACACCCATATGTCATTGTCACGCCACACAATGCCTTCAATAGTACTGAAGCGGTTACTCGCATTATGGATACAACCATAAAAAATATCAATGCGTTTGTTGACGGCAAAGTAGAAAATACCGTCTTGATATGCAAATAAAACATACATACATTTTTCTATTTGTTACTGTGATACTTCTCTTGGCAGGTGCTGGTTGCGTTAGTAGTCAAAATTCAACTAGTAAAACTAGTCCAATAAATACTGTACAGAACATTAAATATACTCCAATAAATGCAAGCATTATAAACCAAGCTTACATTTATTGCACCAAACAAAAAAATCAACTCGTCTTCCGCTACGATAATGCTACAAAAAAATCATTAGCCTATTGTCAATTTCCAGACAATACCGAATGTGGAGCATTATCCTATTACCAAGGTTCGTGTAATCAAGGTAATGGTTCTAAAATACGCAAAGTGGCAAACAATCAACCACAAAATATCCGTCAATGTCCAACTGCTGAAAAACCCATCTGTGGAGCTGATGGATACACCTATACAAATAGTTGTATCGCGTTACTCCAGCATGTGGCTATCCTACACGATGGTGCATGCACATCAAAAATTATTCCACAATCAACTTCTGGTAGTAGTTCAGGTAATCACAAAACAATTCCAAAAACAATTACAAAGATAACAAAAACACAAACAGGAATTCCATTGTGGGTAAACATAGCTGAAGGATTATCTAAATCAACAAATGGCAACGTGTTAACAGTAATGGATGCGTGCAGTATCAGTAGCAAACAACTGTATTATCAATATCAAAAATGTCCAACCTGTTTTGGTATCCTCTATACCAAAGTCGGTACTGTTGTCTGCTATCCAAACAACGATATAAGTAACTCTTGCCCAGCAAATTTCCACAATGATACTCTTACTTCTTGCAAAACTATTTGGACAAGTCGCTAATGAAATCTTGGCATTGACAAATTAGCATATTGGCGCTACACTATCAGCACCTCTGTACAAAGAGGTACTTTTATTCTTGGTGGGAGCTACTCAAAGAGTTGCGCCTGCACCACTAGACAAAAAAATATGAAACAGTCAAAACGCATGGTAGAAATAATATCCAAAGTAGACAAAAACAAAACTTATGCAGTTGATGAAGCTCTGAATCTCGTCAAAGAAACCAGCACAGTCAAATTTGATGCAACTGTAGAAATACATGCAAACCTTGGTATTGATCCAAAAAAAAGTGATCAGCAAATCCGAACAACAGTTACTTTGCCACATGGAACTGGAAAAACTATAAAAATTGCTGCATTTGTTGGTGCAAATGACGAAAAAATAGCAGAAAAAGCTGGAGCAGATTTTGTCTATGGCGAAGAAGAAATTAAAAAAATTAAAGATACAGGTAAAGTTGAATTTGACATTGCAGTCGCGACACCTGATATGATGCCAAAGTTGGCAGTTGCAGCTCGCGTTCTCGGGCCGAAAGGTTTAATGCCAAATCCAAAAACAGGAACAGTTGATACTGATGTCAAAAAAATGATTACTGAGTTGAAAAAAGGAAAAGTTGCATTCAAAAATGATGATACCAGCAATGTTCATGCAATTATTGGAAAAGTAAGTTTTGATGAAACCAAATTAAAAGAAAACCTAGAGGCATTCCTTGAAGCACTTAAACGTGCAAAACCAAACAGTGCAAAAGGGATATACATAAAAAGCTTATATCTCACAAGCTCAATGGGTCCAAGTATACGAATTGAAAATGTATAATGAGCTAATTTGTGTTTGTTATATTCAAAATATAGCTTTACAGCTCACACAAAACTTGATAAAATTATAAAAGTAATTAAGTACTGGCAATTGATCAATTTAATAAATTTTTTATGTCAGATACAGACTATGTACGCCCCAGCTGGGATGAGTATTTTTTGAGTATTATGGAAAAAGTTGGTTCACGTTCAACCTGCGACCGTGCTCGCGCTGGAGGTGGTGGTTGTGTTATTGTACGTGACAAGCACATATTGGTTACAGGTTATGTAGGTTCACCTCCTGGAATTGAACACTGCGATGAGCTTGGACATGAATTTAAAAAAACTATTCACAAAGATGGTTCTATCAGCGAACACTGCGTTCGTACAACTCATTCGGAACAAAATGCTATTTCACAAGCTGCAAAAATGGGAATATCAATCAATGGATCAACACTCTATTCCTTTATGACACCATGCTACACATGTGCAAAGATTGTTATTACCAGTGGCATCAAGCGCATCGTTGCATTCAAAGATTATCATACAAGTAAAGATAGTAAACGAATTTTAGAACAGGCAGGAATAGAACTTAGTTTTGTTCATAAAGAAATTCAAAAATATGACAGACAATAATAAATTAATTATCGGATTGATTGGCGAAATAGCAGCTGGAAAAACAACAATAACAAAGTACCTAGAAGAAAAGCATGACGTTGTCTCATTTCGTTTTTCAGATATGCTAAGCGATATGTTAGACAGAATTCATGTAGAAAAAAAACGGGAGAACTTACAGTCCCTCTCTATCTTTTTACGTGAAGCATACGGAGAAGATTTTATGTCAAAAGTCATTGCATTGGATGTTGCCAAAACTGATAATCCAATCATAGTAGTTGAAGGTATTCGCAGACCAACCGATATAATCTATCTAAAAAAATATCCTGAATTTCATCTCTGGGCGATTGATACGGAAGCACAAACACGATTTGAACGATTAACAAGCAGAAATGAAAAGCCCGACGACCAAAAAAAAACCTGGGAAAAATTTCAAAAGGAAAGTACAAATGAAAGCGAAGCACAAATAACAACGGTTGCAACACAAGCAGAAGTACACATTGATAATAACGGAAGTTTAGAAGAAACCTTTGCACAAGTTGAAGATTTGCTTAAAAAATATGAAAATTAAAATAAAACGAATGGATGAACATACAAAATTACCTGTGTATGCACACCCAGGTGATGTTGGTATGGATGTGTTTGCAACAAAAACGTACACACTTCAACCAAATGAACGCCACGTCTTTTATGTTGGATTTGCTATGGAATTTCCAGAAGGATACGCCGCAATTATCAAAGACAAAAGCAGTCTGCCAAATCAGTATGGAATACACACCATGGGTGGCGTATATGATGCAGGATATCGTGGTGAATATAATGTACAGTTAATCAACTTGGGAAATAATTCTGTAACAATTGAAACTGGACAAAAAATTGCACAAATAGTTATCTTTCCAGTTGTAATTTGTAATCTCGTTGAAACAGATATCTTGTCAGATAGCTCGCGTGCTGAAGGAAACTTTGGTAGTACTGGAAAATTTTAAATAAAATCTATGCAATCATATCTCAATATTGTAAAAAATGTTCTTGAAAATGGTACTGAAAAACCAGATCGAACTGGCATAGGAACGATTGCAATTGCAGGAGCATTGTTTCAGCATGATATGGCAAAAGGTTTTCCATTGCTTACTACAAAAAAAATGCCATTCAAAATTATTGCTACTGAATTGGAATTTTTTATCAAAGGTATAACAGACAAAAAATGGCTCAAAGAACGCAAGTGCCATATATGGGATGAGTGGGCAAACCCAAAAAAAGCTCCATACGGTCATGATGAAAAAAGCAAAGCACGTATGGCAGAAGAACGCGACCTTGGTCCAATCTATGGATTTCAATGGCGTCATTTCAATGCACCATACAAAAGCTGGGATACTGACTACACAGGTCAAGGGATTGATCAATTAGCTCAATTAATTGAAACAATTAAAACTGATCCTGAAAACCGCCGTATGATTGTCTCTGCATGGAATCCACAACAGATGAATCAAATGGCCTTGCCTCCATGCCACTGGGCATGTCAAGTCACTGTCATTGGTGGTAAACTCAATCTCATGTGGAATCAACGCTCAGTTGATACAATGCTTGGACTTCCTTTTAACATTGCAAGCTACGCCATATTTCTTCATCTACTTGCAAAAGAAACTGGACTAAAGGAAGGAATCTTGAACGGTTTTCTTGGTGATGTTCACATTTATAAAAACCATATAGAAGCTGCAAAAGAACAACTTACCAGAGATCCAAATATGTACAAACTCCCTAGTATTGAAACAAATACTTTTACTTCAATTTTTGACTGGCAAGCAACAGATACAATATGCATCGGATACGAAAGTTATCCAAAAATTTATTTTAAAATTGCGATATAAATATGTCAATTACAATTGTCGCAGCAATTTCAAAAAATAATTGCATAGGCAAACAAGGAAAACTTCCTTGGAATATTCCAGAAGATATGAAGCGTGTAAAAAAACTTACTACTGGAAAAGTGATTATAATGGGACGCAAAACATGGGAATCTATTCCAGAGAAATTTCGTCCGTTACCAAATAGATTGAATATAGTCATCACTAGAAACACTGACTATTCCTTGCCAGATAACGTGGAAAAATATCCTGATATCAAATCTGCAGTGATAGCACACAAAAATGAAAAAATAATTGGTTTTGGCGGACAACACATTTTTGAAGAAATGATACAGATTGCAGATACACTTAATATAACTGAAGTTAACCAAACTATTGAAGATGGTGACACATTCTTCCCAAAAATTGATAAAACTATTTGGAAAGAAATTTGGCGAGAACCACATAATGGATTTGATTTTGTAGAATACAAAAAAATATATGAACCAAGAACATAACAAAAAAAATCACACCGGACTATTCATTATGATTGAAGGCACGGATGGATCTGGAAAAACAACGCAAACAAAATTGCTTACTGAACGTCTAAAACATGAGCACTACGATGTAGAACAAATAAGTTTTCCACAGTACGGCAAACCGAGTGCAACAATGGTTGAGGCATATTTGCACGGTGAACTCGGGACAGCAGAAGAAGTCGGACCGTATCGCGCGTCAATCTTTTTTGCAATTGATCGCTATGCTGCATCCAAACAAATCCAATCATGGATTGATGCAGGAAAAATTGTAATCGCCAACAGATACGTTGGATCCAACATGGGGCATCAAGGTGGTAAAATTGCTAATCTGGATGAACGACAAAAATATTTTGATTGGAATTACCATTTAGAGTATACTATCTTTGGTATTCCCAAACCGACAGTTAATCTTATTTTACATGTACCAGCGAAAATCGCACAGGCACTCATAGACAAAAAAGATACACGAAAATATCTCAGAGGAAAAAAACGAGATATACACGAAGATGATATTTCCCATTTGCTCCGTGCAGAATCCGCATATCTTGACATGGCAAAACGATATCCAAAATTTAGTGTAATAGAATGCGTGGCGAACGGAGCAATACTACCTATTAAAGAAATTCATGAACTAGTATGGAAATATATAAAAATAC
>QIHL01000079.1 GCA_003230965.1 Candidatus Magasanikiibacteriota bacterium
CCATAAAGGAATAGACAACCAAACACCTCTGGAAATACTTATTAACTATTTTTATCCACATGAATTGTAAACAACGCTTGCGATTCTTACAGCCTTTACAAGGTACAAAGTTCTATTGACAATTTTATTTCATAATGGTATTATGTCGTAGCTATTGCTTTTCTATATTATTCAGTTATACTTAGAATTTAAGAAGCATACGCCATACATTTTGTATTTTATTTATGTTACGAACAATTTTGACTGCTGTTCAGTTAGTCATTGGAATTCTTTTGACAATAACTATTCTCTTACAAAACCAAGGGACAGGGTTAGGCGCCGCATTTGGTGGTTCTAGCACTATGTATACGACACGTCGTGGTGCGGATCTTTTTTTATTCCGTGTTACAATTGCTCTGTCCATTCTCTTTTTTGGTGCTTCTCTGGCAATTTTGATTATTCCATAAGAATATCAATTTCTTCCAGTGAGGTTCTTCAGTTTAATTTTTTGTGAATTCTTTTTTCAAGACATTTTGGTCTCGTATTGCATCATTTCGTCCATTCCGACCACTCTCTCGGCAGGATCGTGATATGCATATTGTGCGTAGTGTTTTGGGTCGCCGTATCCCGAGCTGGCAACAACTGTGTAACATTTCTCATGTAATGAAACCGTGGGAACGTACTGTATGGTACAGTGCATTGATTGTTTTTGTACTCTCTGTCGTATGGTTCGGTATTGCATTTGCAAGTCAATATAGAATGCAAGTTCCAGCAGTAGGAGGACGTTATGTGGAGGCGATTGTGGGTGAACCGCATTTACCGAATCCGATTTTTTCTAGCACGAATGATGCAGATATGGATATTGTCAAACTGGTATATTCTGGCTTGATGAGATTTGATAATCATAAACGTCTATTGCCTGATTTGGCTGCGAACTATACTGTTAGTCATGATAAAAAGACGTATATTTTTCATCTGCGTAAAGATGTCGTATGGCAGGATGGAAAACCGTTCACCGCACATGATGTTGTGTTTACGTTTGACACTATTGAAGATTTACAGACTGGCAGTCCTTTGGCTATCACATTTCAAAATGTCAAAGTAACTGCATCAGATAATTATACGGTTATATTTACTCTTCCGCAACCTTATGCTCCGTTCCTATCAACTTTGACAGTTGGTATTTTGCCACAACATGTGTGGTCAAATACTACGCCAGATAGTATGCGTTTGGCGGATCAAAATCTGAGACCGATTGGTACAGGACCATTCAAGTTTAGCAAATTAGTGAAAGACGATACTGGAAATATTTTAACGTATGAATTAACTCGGTTTGATCGTTATTATCATAAAACAGCATACATTCAGACATTTATATTTCAATACTATACAGATTATAAAGGAGTATCCAATCCGATTGATGCACTGAGGGAAGGAAAAATACAGGGAATTGGTTTTATCCCACACGATTTGCAGTCACGAGTTACGCGAAAGAATATTGATTTGCACGTAGTTTATCTTCCACAATATACCGCATTATTTTTGAATCAAAATCATAATACTGTATTGAAGGATCCAGATGTACGTCAAGCATTGTCAGAAGCTATTGATCGCACACGTATTTTGAATGAAAGTTTGGATGACGAAGGATCATTGATTAATGGACCAATTTTACCAGGATCTCCAGGGTATAATCCGAATGTATCCAGTACACCTTATTCAGTAGATGGTGCGAACAAATTGTTGGATAAACACTATCCGCGTATTTCATATACAAAATACCGTGCGGAGTTATTGAAGAATATGGTGAATCAGTGGAAAGTAAGCAATTCCGATACCACTACGACTGCAACGAGTACAACGGTTACGAGTAGCTCAACCAGTACAGATATTACAGCTGGTGTACCTGTGGCTGAGATTCAGAATATACATACACAATTAAATCACCAATTGAATCAAGCACAAAGTTTTTTTCGTAAAGATAAAGATGGAAAAATTTTGCATCTGGTGTTAGTCACAAGTGACACGTCTGTGCAAAAGCATACTGCAAAGTTGATAGCTGGATTCTGGCAAGATATTGGCGTGCAAACAAGTTTACGATTTGTTGATGCAAGTAGTATTACAAGTAATGTGTTGAAGACACGTAATTATGATGTGCTACTTTATGGTATAATTATTGGTAATGATTTAGATCAATATTCATTTTGGGATTCTAGTCAGGCTCAGTATCCTGGATTGAATTTATCTGAGTATAAAAATAGTAAAGTAGATAGTCTTTTGGTAACGATTCGTAAAACAATTGATGAAAATAAACTCCCAGCATTATATCAGAAATTACAAAAGTTGATTTTGGCAGATAGACCTGCCATATTTCTATACAGTCCAACATATACATTCGCGACTAGCGACAATGTTCATGGTGTTGATGTAAACTATATTTTATATCCTTGGGATCGGTTTGCAGATGTTACAAGTTGGTATGTAAAGACAAAAGGAATTTGGAAGAAATAGTAGGGGCGAATGGTGGAACTGGTAGACACGCTGGCTTCAGGTGCCAGTGCCGCAAGGTGTGAGGGTTCGAGTCCCTCTTCGCCCACCAATATCCAACGTCAGTTTTTTGTCTGTCTGTTTTTCAGTATAATATATAGCCAAATTAGTTTGAAAAAACGAAGCTTTATATTTATAGAATAATACAGCAAATCTATTAAATAGTTATGTCAAAAAAATATTGTAAAGATTGTGGCTTACCAGCTGTTCATCACGTCAAAACATGGATAGATGAATTATCAGGTATATTATTGTCACAGTTAAGATTGTCACAAAAAAATGAATTTTTTATTGATATATTTATTGAAAAAACTTTTTTGTTTACTGGTTTAGTAAAAATGGAAAATGATTTTTTGTTATCCGAAATTCAGATGCGTTCAGCTTGTTTTATTGATGAAGCTAGAAAACGAGGTGTAAAATTTCAAGTTGCAAAAGGGCCATTTGGATATACAAATCATTTTTGCGCTGAAATCAGTGGTAATAAAATTCGTTTTGAAAGTTTGCCTGTTGCTGGGTATATTGGGAAATATGATATTTCATTTGTAGATTGTAAAGAGAGAACAAAAAAACATCTTGTAAAAGGTGGATTTCCAGTTGCCGAAGGAAAATCTTTTTTGTTTTGGCAAAAAGGTAGAGCGATAAGATTTGGAAGTGATAAACTTAATTTTCCACTGGTGGTAAAACCTCGCAGTGGCTCAGTTGCAAGACATGTTACTACAAATATAAGAAGTAAAGAAGAATTACAAAAAGCAATTAATAAAGCAATTATTTATTCACCAGCATTTATTGTTGAAAGATTTGTAGAAAATTCATTTGTCTATAGAGCTACGGTAGTTGATTTTGATTTTGTTGCTGTGGTGAAACAAGTTCCAGCAAATATAGTCGGCGATGGCATTTCAACGATTCAAGAATTAGTGAAAAAGAAAAATAGCAATAAACGAAGAGGTAATCCGCACCAAAAAAATTTTACTTTGTATAAAATTGTAATTGACAAAAATACAATAAAATTGCTTTTGGAAAAGGATTATAATTTACAGTCAATTCCAAAAAGAGATGAGGTTGTATATGTACAAAAAAATCCATTTTTAAAGTTGGGTGGTGATCTTGTAGAGGTGACTGAAATAGTTCATCAGGATACTATCCAACTTTTCAAGGATATTGCAAAATTTTTTGATATTCGTTTAGTTGGTATAGATTTTATTACACCAGACGTTTCAAGTACTTGGAAAAAACAGAATTGCGCAGTGTTGGAGTTAAACAGTATTCCGTGTATTGAAATGCATCACTTTCCATCGTCTGGGACTCCGCAGAATGTCGCTAATGCTCTTGTTGATTTATTTTTCAAATACTATATATGATTTTTTTAACTTATATTTCTATTTTTCTATTTTTGTGTTTGTTTGTAATAGTGTTGCCAGCATTTTTTATTCTTGCGTTAGAATCTTTGGTTAGAGGACATGATTTGTCTACAAGCAGATTGGTAACAAGAGCATTAGTCAAGATGATTCAAAAATACAAGCCAAACGCTAAAATTTTTTATGATTCAGGCTGTGCTCGTGGTGCACTTTCAGTACGAATAAAAAAAAGTTTGCCTCACCTTGAAATTTATGCAATAGATAACAGTGCAGTACGAATTTTCTTTGCAAAATTTAAAAGTAAAATTTTAAGACACAAAATTAATTTTCAGAAACAAGATGTTTTAAAAACTGATTTTCGTAATGCCGATGTAGTATACACATATCTATGGTATGATATTATGCTGATTTTAGAAAAGAAATTGCAGAAAGAATTGAAGCAGGGTGCAATAGTTATAACTAATACATCTCATTTTCAAGATTGGCAGCCAATAGAAAAAGTTGTAACATATACTAAAATATTAAAAACTCCAAATTTTGAAACACTGTTTATCTATGTTAAAAAATAAATAACCAATTCACTTTCATATCCGTCTGAGCGTAGTAGACTCACAACTTTGTCAGAAGAATTTAGGTGCAAAATGATAACGGATACGAGTGGCTAGTCTTGTATATATGCATGCACTAATCTGTGCCATTCATGGATTGCATGCCTGAGATTTTTTATTCAACAAAGAGGCGAACATACAACACACAGTTGTTTATGTTCGTATCTTTTTCACATATTCCATACTTATGGATACAAAACAACAAAGTAGCGTTAGACGTAATTCTGGCGCTCCATCATCTCACAGAAATACGTCCAGTTCACATGGCGGGGCGCATAGATCCAAAGGACGAACTTTTCGTACATCGCGTCCGTCTAATCGTCTGACGCGACAGTCGGACAATGTAAAGATTGCACCACCTTCTGCTGGGGTTCTTCGTATTATTACAATCGGTGGTTGTGAAGAAGTAGGTCGCAATATGACGATTTACGAATACGAAAACGATATAGTAATTTTAGACATGGGGTTACAATTTCCAGAAGAGGATATGCCTGGTATTGACTATATTGTTCCCAATATTAAATATCTAAAAGGCAAAGAGAAACGCATTCGCGGTGTAATTTTTAGTCATGGGCACTTAGATCATATTGGTGCAGCACCGATTTTGCTGGAGCAACTTGGTTATCCGACGATTATTTCTTGTCCACTCACGCTTGCCATGATTAAGCATAAACAAGAAGACTACAAAAAAAACAGCACAAAATTTTTGAAGATGATTACTGTAAAAAGTGTTAATGACGTAATTCGTTTGGGTAAATTTACTGCAAAATTTTTTCAAGTTGAGCACTCCATAATGGATTCTATTGGCACAATTCTAGAAACACCTGTTGGTACTGTGATTCATCCTGGAGATTGGACTATGGATCGTGATGCGAGTGGAAATACCAATGTGAAATACGACCAACTAGCAAAGGTAAAACGTCCAAGTCTGCTTATGCTTGAAAGTTTAGGTTCGCTCAAAGATGGACGACACGCGACGAATAAAGAAATGTATCAGAACTTATCTGATCTTTTGTTACATGCTCCTGGACGCGCTATCATTGCGACGTTTTCATCTCAAGTTGAACGTGTTCGCTGGGTGATTGAAGCAGCACAAAAACTGGATAAGAAGGTTGCACTTGATGGGTATAGTATGAAAATGAATATTGAAATAGCGCAAAAACTTGGTTACATCAAGCATGCGAAATCCGTATTGATTGATATTCACAAGACTGACAGTTATCCAGACAACAAAGTTGTGATTGTCTGCACAGGTGCACAAGGAGAAGAGAATGCAGTTTTGAACCGCATCGTGAGTGGACAACATCGTAGTGTGAGACTGCGTAAAACAGATACAGTTATTTTTTCTTCGTCTGTCATTCCAGGAAATGAACGTAGCATTCAACGTATAAAAGATAATATCTATCGCCAATGTGACCATGTGATTCACGGCGATTTGATGGATGTACACGTCAGTGGTCATGCTACACGTAGAGATATTTTGGATATGTTGTCACAAGTCAAACCAGATTATTTCATGCCAGTCTATGGGAATCATTTTTTACTGAAAGAAGCGAAAAATCTTGCAGTTGAACATGGTTTTCCTGAAGACAAAACAATTATTCCAGACAATGGTAGTATTATTGATCTTACAGCCAAAGGATTCATTATATCAAAACAAAAAGCTCCGAGTAATTATGTCTTTGTTGATGGACTTGGCGTGAGCGACAGCCAAAATGTTGTACTGCGCGATCGTCAAGTGCTCGCAGAGGATGGCATGGTTGTAATAATTGCCACCATGGAAACCAAAACTGGTCGTTTGGTTCAGAATCCAGATATTATTTCTCGTGGGTTTGTTTTTCTCAAAGACAACAAGAAATTGATTGAAGATATTCGTAATAAAGTAAAGAAGATGGTTGTTGAATCTGATCCAAAGAGTTGGGCAGATACCAACCAAATCCGTAATGATCTGCGTGATAAAGTGGGGCAGTTTATCTATACCAAAACGGAGAAACGACCAATGATTTTGCCAGTAGTGATTGAAGTTTAATTTTATTATTACTTAGTAGTTATATTTTACCACATACAAAAAAGTGGACACGGTTTTTATTTAGTGTCTATTAAAAGGGGTACAGTTCAAAATAGCGGTTTTATATTTTTACACTTATGAATTAGAATATAATCAATAATATGACTGTTCAAAATATAACTACTCCTCTTGCGGATAGAATGAGACCTGAAAAGATTGATGATTTTTTGGGTCAAGAAGAAATTATTGGTAAAGAAAAACTTCTTCGTAACGCGATTGAGACAGATAATTTACCATCAATAATTTTTTGGGGACCGCCAGGAAGTGGTAAAACAACTCTTGCCTTTATTATAGCC
>QIHL01000006.1 GCA_003230965.1 Candidatus Magasanikiibacteriota bacterium
GCCAGATTAAACAAATAATGCGCAATCTTTGATGAATCAAGATCATTAGCTGAAATCTTTGTTACTTCAGGATATTTTGCAAGGTGCAAAAGCAATGTTTTTTCATGTGTTGATATTTCACTATTCAAATTTGTTTCGTGTTTCGTGTTTCGTGTTTCGTGTTTTCTAAGAATACTTTTTATTCTCGCTACAATATACAACAAATACGGACCACTATCTCCGCTTGTACTCACTGATTCTTTCATATCAAAAGCTTTGTCTTCACTCACCGGTGTTTTCAAAAGTGCATATTTCAATGAAGCTAGCGCAATTATTCTCCTCAATTTATCATCATTTTTTCTATCGCTATCTTTCATAATCTCTGCAATCGTATCTTCTACATGTTGGAGCAATGTATCACCAGTTATTACATTTCCTTTTCGTGAACTCATTTTTTGTTCACCTTTCAATTGCAAATATCCACCAACAAGATGTTGTTCTTTTCCTTTTGTTTTTGGCAATAGATATTCAAGCGCTTTGAAAACCACTTGAAAATATCCTTTTTGTTCTTTGCCAACCACGTGAATAACTTTGTCAGGTTTACAATCTGCAAAATGTTTTTCTGCAAGCGCTATTTCTTTGCCTTCATACGTTGGCAACCCTTTGCTATTTACAAATACACGATCATGCAAATCATACTTACTTCCAGAAAAAATAATAGCTCCATCACTTTTTTCAAATACTTTTCCTATATTTTTTTCAACCAATTCTTTGCCACGTTCATACATTTGTGATTCAAAATAATATCTATCAAAATGTGTCCCAAGTTTTTTGTACACAGTTTCAAAATATTCCAAACTCCATTTTCTTGCAGTTTGATACAATTCCCAAATAGAAGAATCTTTTTCATACACTTTTTTATTCATTTCAACAATCTCCTCTTTTTTTTCTTTACTTTCTTCAAATACCTTTGCTCCTTTTGCATACGCCTTGCCAAGAAATGCAACACGTTCATCTATTGTTAATTTTTCAATATTCTGTAATTCAAAATCTATATTTTGTAATCCCCAAAGCGTTTTTGCAATATGCATGCCGACATCTCCTTGATAATTGACACGAATAACTTGATACCCACTATTCTCAAGAACACGAGAGACAGACTCTCCTACAATCAAATTGAGTAAATGCCCAAGATGAAAAACTTTCATTGGATTGGGGCAACCAAACTCAACCAAATACTTCTTTCCTTTTCCAAAATCATGTTTGCCATAATTCTCATCAATCCCACTTATTACAAACTGAGCAAGCTCATTGTTATCAAGAAAAAAGTTGACGTATGGTCCAAACGCTTTGACTTCTTTTATCAATGTTGAGATCTTTGTATCTTCTTTTGTATATTCCTCATTCAATTTTTTAACAATTTCACTAGCAACATCTGCTGGACTCTTTCCCTCTTTCTTGGCAAAAGCAAAACAAGGGAATGCAAAATCGCCCATTTCAGATTTTGGCGGAACAGAAAGATCAACTGACGTATCAACATTGATTTTTTTGAGTGATTCAAAAATTTGTTGTTTTATTTTTTTAATCATAGATTGTTTTTTTTGTGGAGATAATTTTCACAAAAAACCTCTTCCCTTTTTGTACCACATCTCCATTTTTTACTTCAACAGAATCATCTGCTACTTTTTCTCCATTTACTTTTACACCTTTGCCATTTATTTGTCTTCTTGCGTCAGTTTTGCTCTTGCAAAATCCTGCTTCAATCAAAATTGTAACAATATCATACGCGCTTGGTTTTAATTGCTCTATTTCATTTGGCGTTACTTTGTTTGAAAATGTATTTACAAAATATTCTTCTGCCACATCTGCGTCTTTCTCACTATGATACATTTGCACAATCTCATGCGCCAGTTTCATCTTTGCATCTTTTGGATTTGCGCCATTTTTTATATCAGTCTCAATCTTGCTCACGTCATCCATTGGCACGCGAGTAAAGTATTCAAAGTATTTGATAATCAAACCATCATTCACGCTCATTACTTTTCCATACATATCATTTGGTTCATCAGTAAAGTTGATGGTATTACCCCAGCTACTGCTCATCTTTCGTCCATCAAGCCCTTCTACAAGTGGGTTCATAAGAATATCTTGCGGTTCTTGCCCAAAATGTTTTTGAAGTGTTCTGCCTGTCAACAAATTGAATCTTTGGTCTGTGCCACCAAGCTCTACATCAGACTCAACTGCCACAGAATCATATCCTTGCATAAGTGGATACAAAATCTCACGCAATGAAACACGTTTTCCTGCATCAAGCCGTTTTCGTATATTATCCCGTGCTATAAACTCTCCCAACCCAAATTGTTCTGCATGCTCTCCAATTTCTTTATAACCAAGCTTGTTGAGCCACGTTGAATTGAACACAAACTCTACTTTTTGTATATCCAAAATCTTTGAAATCTGTTCTTTATATGATTTCAAATTTGCCTTGATTGTTTTTGTATCAAGCATTGGACGTTCTGCATCCTTGTCCGAAGTATCCCCAATCACACCGGTCGCATCTCCAACAATAAAAATCACTTTGTGTCCAAGCTCTTGAAAATCACGCAATTTCAAAAGTGGTACTGACCGTCCAAGATGAAGATTTGGACTAGTCGGATCAATCCCAAGCTTTACTCTCAACATTTTTCCTAACAACAATCTCTTTTCCAAATGTTCTTTATCAATCACTTCATCAACTCCACGCGATAAAAGTTCTTGTATTTTTTGTTTGTCTATTAAAATAGGCATACTTAAAATAGATATTATTATTTAAATTAACAAAAAATTATTTCTGAAAAGTTCTATATCTCAGCAGTATTTTTTCTATGAATTAAAAATTTGAATTCAAAAATAGTTTGCGTGTGTTCTGCTTTCAAATCTGACAAAATACTAGATGATTTTTCTTGATTTTCAGCAGTAGTCCAAAATTCTTCTGTATGAGTTTCTGGATCATGAGATAAAATTGAAAAATCTATATCCATTGAGGAAATCCTTTTGTCTGCATTCGCTAATCCAATACCACTACTCCCTTCATTACTTCTCCCCATTTCAAATATTCCTCTATCTGAATTATCTTGTTTAGGAAAAATAGTTGCAGGTATTCCTGTTCCAGAATCACTCACACGAATAATATAAAAATTTTCTTCAGGAAACGCATCAAAAAAAATCAAAGAAGTATCATCTTTTGTCTCAGTAATAGTTGAAACATTACGTGCAGCATTCCTAATTATATTACATAACAAATTACTTACAACAGCAGTATTCGCCAAAATAAATTTATCAGGAGATAATTTTTCTATAAAAATTTGTGTACTTTCTCTAATATATTCTTGTACTGCTTGACTCTCAACAAATTCCGAAATAACATATTCCATATCATCCAAAGACACAGGTTCTATTTTTTCTTTTGGAATGATTTCTGGAAATTCTACTTTGAGTATGGCATCTTCCAAAACAAAAAAAATCTTTTTCCAAACGCGTATAGCAGAAGATAAAAACCTTAGTGTTTCTTGTGTATCCATTTCTTTTGTGTCAACAGTTTGTTCAACTTTTCCTTTTGCTAACAGTAGGATAGTTTCCAAAGTAGCTAAATCATGAAGACAGTACTCTTTTATAGGTGATGCATGGGCAATCCAAAAAAAATTTTCATGTTCAAAAATTTTGTGTGAAAAAAATAAATGAGAAACGCTAGATAACATTTCTTCATCTATTTGACCTGCCTGAGCTATAGTTTCAATTTGTTTCATTTGGGGATAAACCACTGAATCAAAATCTTGTATTTGTCCAAAAAAAGATCTCAATCGTTCATACGGAGATTCTTTTTCAAGAGATTCAACATGATTATCTAGAGACGTCATAATTATTTTTTTAATTTATGCAATTCTATTTGTAGAGCTGTCAACTTTTTTGTCATATCTGTATACTTTTGTTTCTCTGCAACAACAATTACTTCGGGTGCATGATCAACAAAATTATTATCATTTAATTTCTTTTTTAAATTATAAAGATACGGTTCTATTTTATCAATTTCTTTTTGGAGTCTTTTCTGTTCTTTTTGCATATCTACTGCTCCTGCGAGATCAATATATATAGAAATATCCTTCACGACAACTCCAGCTGAATTTTTTGGTTTTATTTTTTCGTCTAAACTAATCTCTAAATTTTCAATATGCGCCAATCCTTTTATACTATCTGAATTATGTTCAAGCAATTCTTGGTTGTTTTTTGTTACAATCACCACGGTAATTTTTTTGCTAGGTTCAATAGTATAATCTGCACGAAGAGAACGAATGCTAACCACTATATCCTGAATAATTTCAAAATGTAAAATTGCAAAATTTCTATCACGTATCACAATTTCACAAGGCCACTTTTGCACCATCAACATATCTTTATTTTTCTCTCCATACATACTCGACCAAATTGCTTCTGTTACAAATGGCATAAATGGATGCCAAAGTTTCAAAATAGTATTCAGTATATAATTTAACAATTCATTATTTTTATCATTATTATTTATTTGAATTTTGTACACTTCCAAATACCAATCAGCCAATTCATTCCACGTAAAATCACGAAGTTTTTCACCAGCTTGCGAAAACCTGAATACTTCAATATCATCTGTTATGTCTTTTACAACATCATTCAATTTTTCAAAAATCCATTTGTCTGCAAGAGTTTTGTTTGTGGTATTTCAATATCAATTTTAATATCAGTATCAATTTTTCCAATTATGAATCTAGCGACATTCCACAATTTGTTTGCAAAATTGCGAGCTCCTTCTACTTTTTCCAGATAAAATCTACTATCATTTCCAGGGCTCACTCCGCCAATCAAACTCCAACGCAATGCATCAGTTCCATATTTTTCTATAACATCAAGCGGATCAATACCATTGCCAAGTGATTTACTAAACTTTTGTCCATCTTTGTCACGAAGCATTCCATGAATATATACTTTTTTGAAAGGCACTTCATCCAATATATATTTTGACATCAAAATCATCCGTGCCATCCAAAAAAACAAAATCTCATGACCCATTTGCATAAAACTTGTTGGGTGAAAAATTTTCATTTTTTCAAACTTCTCTTCATCAGGCCAACCAAGTGTTGAAAAAGTCCAAAGTCCAGAGCTAAACCATGTATCAAGTGTATCTGGATCCTGTTCTATATTTTTTCCACATGTTGGACACATATCTATTGGCTCTAAAGAAACAACAGATTGACATGCTCCTTTGCAATAATACACAGGAATTTGATGCCCCCACCAAATCTGTCGTGAAATACACCAATCACGTAAATTATCAATCCAATTAAAATAAACTTTTATAAATCTTTCTGGAACAATATCTACATCACCACTTGAGACAGCTTCGCGCATTAGTTGTTTTAATGTTTTTCCTTTCCTTGGAATTTCTTTATTTACATCCACAAACCACTGCGTCATTGGAAGCGCTTCAACCACATCACCAAACCTGTCAGATGTCCCTACGTTTTGTTTTATATCTTCAACACTTTCAAGCAATTCTTCTTTTTCCAACCATTTTACAAACTTTTCTCGTGCTTCTTTTACTGACAAATGTGCATAGCTTTCCCCAGCTTTTTGCATCATACAGCCATCTATTCCAATCACCTGAATCAAATCAATCGGATTATTTTTTGCTTTTTGACATTCATACATTTCAAAATCAACAGAACTATGTGCTGGCGTAACTCCAAGCGCACCTGTTCCAAAATCTATTTCAACATGTTCGTCAGCAATTACTTTTAATATGATTGAATGCCCAACTTGCCCAAAATCTTTAATAGTAAAAGTTTGTCCAATATATTTTTTGTATCGTTCATCTTTTGGATTCACTGCTACTGCTGTATCACCAAGTTTTGTTTCTGGACGAGTAGTGGCAATAGAAAATGGAAAATCTTTACTGTACTTGAATGTATAGAGTTTGGCATCACGTTCAATGTGTACAAGTTCATCATCGCTACATGTTGATTGTCCTTTGACAGACCAATTAACTACGCGATATCCACGATAAACAAGTCCATCATCATACATTTTTTTGAATACAGTATTTACTGCTTTACTCCTCTCTTCATCAAATGTATATGCAAGTCTACTCCAATCAGCGCTTGTTCCTATTTTTCTTATTTGTTTCAAAATAGTTTTTTTTGATTGTTCAGAATATTCATAAATTTTCTCAAGCAATTTTTTTCTTCCTAATTCTTCTCTTTGATTTTTTATGCCATTTTCAATCAATTTTTTTTCAACACGAGCTTGTGTGGCAACTGCTGCATGATCTGTTCCTGGCAACAATAACACTTTTTTACCTAGCATTAGCTGAAACCG
>QIHL01000076.1 GCA_003230965.1 Candidatus Magasanikiibacteriota bacterium
GTTAATGAATTACGAAGTAGTACCATTATTTGTTTTTTATAAATCTATTTTATATCTTTGAACCCCCAATTTCAAGAGCAGTATTTGGATAGGGTGAAGAAGAAATTATTGATTTTTTTCCTTAATTTAGGACTATTTTTTTTGAGAGACAAAAATAAAAAAATACTAATCAAAATAAAAAATTATTACGACTATTTAATGTTCACGCAACTGCATATTCTATGTTAGCTGATGTAGCGATGATTTTTTATTTGTCTCCTGGCGCGTAACCAAATACAACTTTGGTTATTTCAGGAAATTGCACCAAAGTTTTTTCAACAAGTGGATGTATGACTCCTCTACTAACAGAAGCGCCTGCCCATCCATTTAAATCTATGTCTAAAAGTATATATGCTGTGCCATTTTTAATTTTGAAATATGAAACAGACGCTTTTGCCGGACCCCCACTTGATGGAATTTCTCCGGCGGCTGCTTGAGCACTTGCTCTCATGAGATTATTTGTATAAGGAATTACTAGTTTTTTTTCAACAAATTTCATTGTCAATAACGGATTTTTACCTCCAGTTTGTACAAATTTTGTCATATCCTGTTTGTATGAATCATAATTTTTAGGCACCAAAATTGTAATTGTTGAATGATTTTTTTTGGTCACGTTTACTGCGTTTTTAGTTGGTATTGATAAAGAATTTTCATGTGTTTGTGGGGAAACTTTTATTTTTTGACCTTGCAGGTAATAAAAACCACTGCCGACTACAATTATTATAATTACTACCGCAATAATAATTTTTGTTGTTCGTGACATAATAATTTTGGTTAAGGATTAGATATTGTTTAAAGCAAGATAAAAATTAGCACAATTTCGTCTGATGTTTATGAATAATTGATGTTTGGTGCTGATATAATTTTGAGCAGAGCAATATGCCGTCATCAAATATTGGAGAATGAATGGAGCATAGCGGAGTAGTGAGTCAGTTATTTATTATTTTATTTCAGATAACTCCTTTTTATCCAAACTTTGTGACTATATTATAACAATTTCTTGTGTATTACACAAACTTTTGTCATTCTTGAATTGTGGAATTTTATCTTTTTTTCGCTCTATTTTTTGAAAATAGGTTCAGATTTTGTAAAATAAATGTATAAAGACAAAATTTGTCCAACAAATGATGGCGAGTTTTATTTTTGTGCGTGTTGAGGGATTCGAACCCCCGACCCCCTCGGTGTAAACGAGGTGCTCTAACCAACTGAGCTAAACACGCGATTAGCCTTTTGCGAATGCAAGTATACAGAAATGTTTTTTTGCTGTCAATACAAGAATTGAATAACACTTTTTATGTTTTTGAATTTGTTTTTATGGTATACTGGTCATATATAATTTTTTTATGGCAAGAGGACAAAAGTTTGATAAGGCATACATAGTTACCGTTGATATGGGTTACGGTCATCAGCGTGCGGTATATCCATTGCGTGATATTGGTGCACTACCTGTTGGATGGTCGGATGGATCACTTATTACCGCGAATAATTATTCAGGTATTCCAAAGAATGATCGCAATAAATGGGAAAATAGTCGTCGTTTATATGAAACTATTTCTCGGTTTAGAAAAATTCCGATTATTGGACAGAGCATTTTTGATTTGATGAATTATATGCAACGTATTGAGCCGTTTTATCCAAAGCGTGATTTGTCTCGTCCGATTATTCAACTAAAACAAATTTATAGAATGATTGAAAAAGGGTGGGGGAAACATTTGATTGATTTATTGAATCATCATCCACTCCCATTAGTAACATCTTTTTTTATTCCTGCATTTTTTGCTGAAGAGCATGGTTATAATGGTGACATCTACTGTATTTGTACTGATACAGATATTAGTAGAGCATGGGCGCCTCTGTATCCAAAGAAATCTCGTATTAAATATCTAGCACCAAATAAACGAGTACGCAAACGGTTGGAGTTATACGGTGTTAGATCTGAACAGATTTATGTTACTGGATTTCCGTTACCAAAAGAAAATATTGGTGGTACATCAGCAAAGATTTTGAAAGAAAGTTTGGGGTGTCGCATTAGCAATTTGGATCCGCATGGTCGGTATCAACGGAAATATAAAGCAACAATTGATGAGTATTTAGGTGCATCATATTGTAAAGTTAAATTTAAACATCCACTCACGATTACGTTTGCAGTTGGCGGTGCTGGTGCTCAGCGTGATATTGGTGTGACAATTTTGGAAAGTTTGCATGATGAAATTGATGCTGGAAAAATTATATTGAATCTGATAGCTGGCTCGCGTCATGATGTATATAATTTTTATGAAAAACGGGTAAAGAAATTGCATCTTGAAAAACATCATGGCGGTTCAATAAATATTATTTACTCTGATAATAAGATGAAGTATTTTGAACAGTTTAATAAGATACTTTTGATGACAGATATTTTGTGGACAAAACCGAGTGAACTTTCTTTTTATGCTGGTCTTGGTATTCCGATTATTATGGCGCCACCAATTGGGTCACAAGAAGAATTCAATAGTAAATGGTTGCATTCAATAGGTGCAGGATTTGAACAAGAAGATCCACGTTATACGAACGAATGGTTATTTGATTGGCTAGAATCTGGTTGGTTGGCAGAAGCGGCAATGGAAGGATTTCTTGATGCTCCACGACACGGTATTGATCATATTGCTGATATTGTTTTGCATGGTAAACGTAGTGAGATTGAGGATATACATTTGATATAAATTATGACGTGGTTTGTTATTGCACTGATCGGCTATCTGTTTCTCGCAGTTGTTTTTGTGTTGGATAAATTAATTTTAACTAAATCAGTGCAAAAACCAACTGTGTACACTTTTTATTCAACCATTTTTATGTTGGGAGCTGTAGCAATTCTTCCATTCGGTGGCGGATTGTTGCATGGGTGGGATTGGTGGTGGGCAATAGTGTCTGGTGTGGCGTTTGGCTTTGGCATGTGGACGATGTATGTTGCGCTGAAGTACGGTGAGACTAGTCATATTTCACCGTTTGTTGGTGGTGTAGTTACGATTGCGACGTATGGCATTTCAGCAATATTTTTGGCTGAGCGATTAAATGGTATTGAAATTGTAGGGATGGTAGTTTTAGTACTTTCAAGTTTTATTCTTGCATACAAACGAAATAAAAAAATTGGAAAGTTGCTTCATGTTGGTTTGTTATGGGCTATTCTTTCTGGTATATTGTTTGCTATATCACATGTGTCTGCAAAATATATTTATGATCTCTATCCTTTTATAACTGGATTCGCGTGGACGCGTGCGACGACTGGATTGGTTGGATTATTTCTTTTGTGCTTTCCATCTGTTCGTCATAGTTTTCACAAAAAGAAACACACTGAATCAGTGCATCGGTTTGCAAAACGTCATGCTGTTTCAATCGTTATTTCTGATAAAATTTTAAGTATTCTCGGTGTTGTTCTCGTTCAGTATGCGATTGCCATTGGTACTGTTACAATGGTTAATGCCATGAGTGGAATTCAATATATACTCATGTTTATAATTATCTATGTACTTACAAAATTTGCACCAAAAATTTTTCGTGAATATTTTACGCATAGAGAATTGATAATTCAGTGGATTGCCATTGGGCTTGTAGTTGTAGGTAGCGCATTATTTGTTTTTTAATTGTTTATGAAAATCTTAAGGCATTGGATTACAAAAATGATTATCATAATCAGTATTGTGCTGTTTGTTGTTTGGCTGTCGTTCTATTTTTTTGGTTTGAAAAAAGAACCTGTGATATTTGGTGTGAGTTTTGATCAAAATTATGCAACATGGCTCGGTTTAGATTGGAAGCAGACATACATTTCAATTTTGACAGATTTGCATCCAGTTGTAATACGTATTCCTGTTGTATGGGATTCTGTTGAACCAAAACAAAATCAGTTTAATTTTTCAGATATTGATTGGATGATGAAGCAGGCAAAGAATAATCATGTAAAAGTCGTATTAGTAATAGGGCAAAAAACTCCACGTTGGCCAGAATGTCATGTCCCGAAGTGGGCGAATGCTATTCCTGAAGTAGATATGCGTAGTGCACTTTTAAAATATGTACGTCAAACAATTATACGATATCGCAATAGTTCGGTGTTGCAATCTTGGCAAGTAGAAAATGAACCATTTATTAATTTTAATTTTGGTGTGTGTCAGCGGTTTGATCGTGCTGCAACGTATCAGGAAATTGATTTAGTGAAATTTTTGGATAGTGTACATCCGATTATGATTACTGATAGTGGAGAATTAAGTTTGTGGCGTGAATCATCTACTGCTGGTGATATTCTTGGAACGACTGTGTATCGTGTAGTTAGAACGCCGAACGGAATTATTTTGCGTTATAATTGGTTGCCAGCAGGATGGTACAAAGCAAGAGCTGAGTGGCGCGGAAAAGATTATAATCATTTTGTTATTTCAGAGTTGCAAGCAGAGCCATGGTTTGCTAGTGGTGATAATCCATTGAATACACCAGTTTCTGTACAAATGGAAACGATGAGTCCTTCGCAGATGCAAAAAAATATTGACTATGCCAAACATGTTGGTGCATCGCAAGCATATTTTTGGGGTGCTGAATGGTGGTATTTTATGAAGACAAAATACCATGACAGTGATTTTTGGAACATTGCAAAACGTGCACTTTCTGAGAATGTAACAATAAAACACTAACGCAACTATAGTATGAAATCTAAAGATACATTTGAACGACGAACACACAAGCAAGGACTTGCAGTTATTAAACATCAGGGAATTTTTCGACGGCAAATTTCTCTGTGGGAAGGAGTAGCCTTGATTGTCAGTAGCACAGTTGGTGCTGGTGTCTTGGGTATTCCGTATGCAGTCGCACAGGCAGGAGTATTGATTGGACTTGTGTACATTGTTAGTATTGGTATTCTTATTATTGGATTGAATCTTTTGCTCGGTGAAGTTGCCACGCAAACAAAGCAAGAATTACAGCTTGCAGGTTTAGCACGAAAATATATTGGTCGGTGGGGAGAGTGGGCAATGACAATTGTTTTTTATTCATCAATACTTGGTGCATTGCTAGTTTATTTGATTGGAGAAGGGAAGGTATTGTCGCAGTTAGTAGGAGGTGCAGCTTTTTGGTGGAGTATTGGTTTTTTTGTGATTGCTACTTTTTTAATTGCGATTGGTGTACGGACGATTAAACGTATTGAATTATTTTTGATGTTAGGTGTTCTTATTGTTGTTTTGTTTATTGCAGGATGGTCAGCGCCACATGTTCGTGGTGATTACTTAGCATATACCAATGTAGCTGATCTTTTATTCCCTTATGGAGTGGTATTATTTTCTTTTTTTGGACTGAACGCTATCCCAGAAGTACATGCTATTTTGGTTGATCAAAGTAATACATTTAAGAAAGCAATTGTTATTTCAGGCGTGATCACAATTATTGTATATGCAGCTTTTGCGCTTGCTGTGGTTGGTGTTACTGGTGTGCACACGACGCAGGTTGCGACTCTTGGTCTTGGAAATGCCATTGGACCGATTATGATTTTGTTTGGTAATATCTTTGCAGTACTTGCTATGGGAACAAGTTATTTAATTGTAGGATTATCTTTTCGTGATTCTTTGCATTGGGATTTTCATATTCCACGTTGGATTGCTACAACGATCATGTCTATAATTCCTCTTGTTTTATTTCTTTTCGGTGTACGCAGTTTTATAAATACTTTGGATGTAGTTGGTGGCGTGTTCATTAGTATTGCTATGTTGTTGACGATTTGGATTTATTGGTCTGCACAAAATAGGGGAGACGTGCCAAAAGGAAAATTTCATTTGCACCATACTTTGATTTTGGCAATGGTTTTGGTGCTTGCATTATCATTCGGTGCAGTGTACAGTGTACTTAAGCTTTTTTATTAATTCGTCTTTCTTGATGGTGTTGTTTGTTGGTTGGTTCATCCAATTTTGGGTTACATGTCAACAAATTCCTTCTATCTGACTAAGAGATTGTACATAGTCTCTAAAAAGACGTTAAATTTTTTTTATGGCAGAGAAATTTCTCTTTACCTCGGAGTCAGTAACCGAGGGGCATCCAGACAAAATCTGTGATCAGATTTCGGATGCAGTTCTTGATGCTGTCCTCAAAAATGATCCGGACGGCGCATGTTGTTGTGAAGTATTTATAACAACAGGTTTAGTGGTAGTCGGTGGTGAAATTACGACGAAAACCTATGTTGACATTCCAGGAATAGTACGGCAAGTCTTGGAAGATATTGGTTATACCGATGATGCGTATGGTATTGATGCGCACAGTTGTGGCGTAATGGTTGC
>QIHL01000017.1 GCA_003230965.1 Candidatus Magasanikiibacteriota bacterium
GTATTTGTGAGTTTGTTGGTGGTGAGGAGGATCTTTGTGGATTTGAGTGATTTGGTGCTGTGTTTGATTTTGGTGGTGATGTTTCTTTTTTGAGTGTAGCAATTAATTCATTATCTTTTTCAATCCAACGCACATCTTTGTGTGTTTTTTTAATACTGTTGGCAAGTGCATGCCCATCCAGTAATATTGTTTTATTTTTGTCTTGTTTAATTCTAGTTAAACGAGGAATAATTACTTTATCGGCTACACTAAATGCGTAATCATATCCTGGAATAGATTCTAGTTGTCTATTGCCTGTATTTGGTTCAAAAATGGTAAAGAGTGTTGCATCAGGATACGCATCACGAATTGTTTGTAAAACCGCACGGACTTTTTCTGGAGAATGTGCAATATCATCAAAAATATATGCTGGTCCATCAAGTCGTTTTTCCAGTCTACGTTTGATGCTTTTGAATGACTGAATACCTGTAATAATTTTTTGAATTGGTATATTATTTTCTATCGCCATTGCAAAACTTCCAGTTATATTATCTGCCATGTAGTCACCAAGTAGCAAAGAGTGAATAGCAAAGATTCGGTCTTTATGTTTGATTTTGAACGATATTCCATCTCTATTTGTTTTTACATCAAAATATTGATAATCATTGTTTTCATTTTTTCCATACGTTTTTATTTGTGTATTTGAACATTTACGTACTATATCAGGTACTTTTTCCGACATAATAAATAAACCAGTTGTTGGAATTTGCTGAACTAATTTTTTAAATGCCTCTATGTATAATTGTTCAGTCGGATATACATCAGCGTGATCCCACACAACAGAAGTTAACAAAAGATGAGTTGTAGAATAATGCAAAAATTTTGCACCAGTATCCCAACGAGCAGTTTTATATTCATCTCCCTCAAGAATATCCCAATCGTCTGTACCGATGTGTGCGGCAGGGATATTATTTTGGCTAATTCCACCAAACATATAACTTGGATCCTTGCCTGCAACTTTCAAAATCAATGTAAGCAATGACGAACTGGTAGATTTTCCATACGTGCCAGCGCATACGAGTGAATTTTTTTGAATAAAATATTTGGTAATTATTTCTGGATATGAAAAGTATGGAATGTTATATTTTTTAATATATTGCCACTCTGGATTTTTTGATCCAGCAACATTCCCGACAATAACAAGATCAGGAACACCATTTGCTGTCATATATTCAACATGCCAACCTGGATAAAATTTAATTCCAGTATCTTTTAGATATGTTGACACTGGTGGATAAAAACCCTTATCACTACCTGTTACTTCCCATCCAGCCTCATCAAATGCCAAAGCAAGTGCGCTCATTGCTACACCGCAAATGCCAATAAAATGAATATGATTATTGCCTTTCATATTATTTCCTTCAATTTTTTCAAATTTGTCTGCCAGTTTTTACCATCAAACCATTCCATTCCTGCAAATTGCAATTTATAAATATCACTCTGGCGTTGGAATGATCCAAGGTACACAAATTCTTTTTTATTGTTTTTTGCCCATAGAATTGCACGAATCATCATACTCATGCCTAGATTAGAAACGTCAATAGAAAGATTATAGAATGGATAACAATAATGTAGCAGATTATTAGTTTCGCAAGTTATACAATAACCTATCATTTCTGAATCAGAAAAATTTTTTATGCCTACTTTGCCAACATGTATTGACTTACCATATATAAGCAATTTATTAAAGTTGGTTTTTGCGTCATCAGTTAACATTTCTTTTATTTTGTTTGCGCTGAATACTCCATTACCAAACTTTTTCGTATAAAAATCTTTACCAAGTTTTCCAATAGTCCAATCATATTTTTTATATGGTATCTCAGAAGTAAATAATTTAAGTCCTTCTGTTTTTCGTAAAATACGACGGTTCTCACTTGATAGTTCAAAAATTGACAAACAAATACGAATACTGCGTGTTTGGTTAATAACACCTTTGTCTACACGCGTAAATACAAAACCATGATTATACATTATGTTTATATTCTCATCAGAAAAATTAGTAATTTTTTTTTCATCCCACTTTAAATATGGCATACTATCCTAAACAATTGACATAGTTTTTTATATGTAAAAGTAATTTCCAGTTTTGTTCTGCCAAGAATATAGATAAATATATTATCATAAAAGTGCAATCCAAATTCCAAACATTACCATACCAGCATGTATAATCCAAAAACGCATTACAGTTTTTTCTTCACTCCAACCGCGCAACTCAAAATGGTGATGGAGTGGTGCCATACGAAAAATACGTACCCCAAAAATATAACGTCCAGCAATTTGTAAAATTACACTAGCTAACTCTAGATAAAAAATAAACCCAATAAATGGTAAAAGCAACATACGATTAAGGACAATCATATTGATTGCCAAAAGGGCACCAAGACCAAGTGATCCAACATCACCCATTTGGAAACGCGCTGGTTTGATGTTGAAGTATGTATAAGCAATCAATGCTCCAGTGGCTGTTGCATTCAAAAATGTAATAGCAGTAGCTCCTTGAATCCAAGAAATGATAATAAGTGCACTGAATGTAATGATCAGCGACCCACCTGCTAATCCGTCCATACCATCTGCAATATTTACAGCATTTGCTGTACACATGACAAAAAAAATAATTAGTGGAATAATCCACCATCCCATGTTGATGTAGCCATAAAATGGTACAAAAACATTAAGCCAGTAGGCACCAAGTTTGAAATAGACCCACCACGCTGTGATAGCACCGGCGATAAATTGAAGAAATAATTTTTCATGTACATGAATGCCTTTGCCAGGATTGCGTGATAACCATACAGATGTACGTTTGAAAATTTGCCATGGTAAAGTCAATGAATACCAGACACGCATCCGCCAATCTTTGTGAACACGAATAAGTTTCAAAATATGTCCAAGTTTTCTACTACGCCGTTTTGTCCCATAGACATGTAAAATATCATCCAAACCGCCAAGAATCGCAGACAAAAGCATTACCCCAATAGGTACCCAAGTAAACCGACGATCCCAATTAAAAAAATATGTTAGTACAGCAATAGTAATAATGACCAATAAACCACCCATAATTGGTACACCAATCTTACTTTTTCTTGCACCCATCGCCAATGTAGCGTCATATTCAGGATGACGAGTGAGCTTGTAGTGATAGAGAAATTTAATTAAAAAAGGTGCCCATATAAATGCTACAATACTGGAGATAAGTCCAAATAAAATAGCAGTTCTGAGTATAGAAATGGAGGCGTCTGATATAGGCATAAAAGTTAGCTAAGCATATCAGAAAAAGACGAAAAAATCAATATAAAATGCACTATATCAATATTGTCTATGTGGAGGAGGAAATTGCATCGCGCCCCACAAGCTTCATCGGGGAAATTCGAAACTGTAAGACGCGATGCTCCTTTAAACTAGCGAATTATACCTAACTTGTCAAGCTATGTATTCGTCGTATTGAAAATGCTTTTGATCGTTTTGCGTGATTCAATGTATAATTATTTTCACCACTTCTGTTTTGTTCTATCCATTTTTGTTTGATGAGAGGTTTATTCTCATCAGTAATCTCAATAATTCCTTGACGGACGCTGTGGTTATATTTGCCATCTATTTGCCATTGAATGGCATGCGTATAGTGAACCGTCTGTATCTTTTTATTTTCAAAGTCAACTTGATGAATCAGTAAAACATGGTTAAGTTTATGCTGTAGTCCAGTTTTTATCATAATGATTATATCGCCCGGTTCTATGTCTTTGATCTCAACTAATTGGCTATTTTTTTCGTCTGCTAAAACTTTTACACTGATATTCTCTACTGGACGCAATTGAATAATCAATTTGCGCAAAAATCCTGATTTTGGATAATGAAGATTATGAGCCAGAGATATATGTTTAGTTGCTTTTAGTTCTGCATTCAAAATATAATACGTTAATCCAGAACAATCAATACCCAGATTATGATCAATTAAAAAATTACGTAGTTGATCCATAGCTAGTTCATTTAGATCAATATGTTCACGCATAGCAATAATATGTGCTTCAGTTATTATATCGCTTGGCGTACCTTTGCCAATCAAAACTCGTAAATTTCCACGCGTTGCAATACGTCTATTATTGAAATATGGGCATGGAAGCGAACCTTGGACAAAAGAAAGAGATAAATATTGACTAATCACATTACGTGCTGGTTGTGAAAGTGTTTTTGTAGTCATACGAGAATGTTGGCAATTTGTTTTCCACTACTATTTAAACAACCATCTTCATCAACAAAATTTCCTTCATATTTTTGAATCCGTAATAAATCTGCACCAAGTGTTGTATTATTATATTGAATCGTTGTTAAACCGAGTGCATTGAGTTGATTCAAAACGTTTTGTCTAATACTCATAGTTTTTTGTGTTACACGTTGGAGTATCTGCGTCCCTTTTATAATAGGAATTATGTGTTCTTTATGCAAATTTTCTCCGAGCAGAGCCAATAGATGTGCTTCAAATGTTGTTAGTCCTATTGCACTATTTTTTCTTTCAATCCTCTGTAAGTATGATTCATAGGTTACTGATGCAGGTTGGCGTGCATTTATTTCAATCAGATAGATGTCCTTTGTGATTTTATCTTGTATTACGTCAAGTCCAAACAATCCTTTCCAACCACTTGCGTGTAGCTGCTCACCAATTTTTTGTGCAATGTCGTTACATTTTTGTCTTGTATTTTCATCAAACAGTGACTCAACTATACCCCAATCATTTCCAATCGTTGCAAATGGTTGATCAGTAAAAGGTTGAATTCCTGTAATTTGATAATTCCAATTTCCGATTAAAACTCCGCCTGTATGAATGATATGATTTCCTGTAAAGACATGACCGTCTATAAATGATACTACGCGTATAGGTCTATCTGGAAATGTTTTTTGAACGTGTTCTAGTTCTGTAGCATTATTGATTAGCATAGTACCATTTCCAGTATGTGCATGATTAAATTGCAAAATTATGGGTGTACCATCCCATGTAATTTCTTTTGCTATACGAACATAATGTGGAGGAAGTACAGATGCAAGATTACCAAGCCACTCAATTTGTGAAATTTTTTCTTCTACACGCTGACTGATACTAGCAGAAGGATTTAGTACAGACCAGCCTCGCTCTGTTGCAATTCTTTCAATTTGTTGCGTTGGTTTGAATACTACAATTGCAGGTTGTATGCCTTTTTTGTGTGCATCCATCCAATGTTTTGTCTCTTTTTGAGACAATAACTCCCATGTATCTCTATATTTATCAAGTGCAGGAATCAGTAGATCAGTATCAAAGTTATGCTCATTCTGCTTGGCAAAACCTCTTAAATTTGAGATAATAGAAAAGCCTGCTGTTTTAGGTGGAAGTCCAAGTGCACGCTCAATTTCTCGTGTAACATAGACAATCGGTTGTTTTTTCAAAGCTGTTTGTAAATCTTTCATAGTATTCTGCAGTATAGCGGAAGAACGTAGGCTTGTAAATATATAAAATCACTAACCACTACTATATGTATTTGTTTAACGTAATTCTCATTATTATAATTATAGGATTTGCGATGTTTGGATTGTGGTTTGGGTTAATCCACACACTGGGTTCATTTATTGGAACAATATTTGGTGCATACATCGCCAGCCGAATGTACGGACCTATTGCTGTTTGGCTCGTTCATATAACTGGTTGGCATAGTAACGTGGCAAATGTGGTCGCATTTATTTTTCTATTTATTATTATCAATCGTATAATTGGATTATTATTTTGGTTTGTTGATAGACTCACTAGTTTTTTTACTAGGATGCCATTTTTACGTTCACTTAACCGTTTACTTGGAATTATTCTTGGAACATTTGAAGGAATTATTACTGTTGGACTAATAATTTATTTCATTCAAAAATATCCATTGTCTAATCAGATAATGAGTTGGATAAATACATCAAGCATTGCATCATGGACACAAAATATGTCTGCTTTTTTGATTCCTCTGTTACCAAAAGCCCTTCGTATATTGCAAACAACTATACATGCAGCAAGTGGTGGTCAAATCAATCTGCCAATAAACTAAATAGAATAATAAGCATGTTGTATTATATTTAGTACTAATAAATAATT
>QIHL01000023.1 GCA_003230965.1 Candidatus Magasanikiibacteriota bacterium
GTACTAGGTTTAATTGCAGGTATCGCTTGTGCGTTTGTTGCAGTTGCATGGTTGCTTCCTACTATGCCAGTCAATATTTCTTTCTTTTCTCCCATTGGTGTAGTCCAGAGAAATGTGCAAACACTAGTGAATATTGATCCACTTGTTGCACAGCAAGTTGGACAACGCATAGTCAGTGTATATGACGGAAATACTATATTGAAAAGTGGCGTGTATACACAAAATGCATTGGTTGGGCATGCAATTTTTGTGAGTTCTGATGGATGGCTCGCTCTGTATGCACCACACGCAAATATGAATGATGATTTGGCATGGCGTGTGATTGATAACAAAAATATCGTGTATAAGGTAATACGTGCTGTACAAGATTCGCTGTCTGGTATTGTATACTTAAAAATAAATGGTTCTGGTTTTCGCGTGACACCATTTTTGGATGCTGGGAGTATTAGTATTGGAAATAGTCTATGGGCGTATGCAAATGGTTCTTGGCAGAATGTGCGTGTTGATAGGATAGACACTCTAGTGTCTAAAAAGACTGAACAACCTATCTGGAAACGGATGCTTGCATACAATGAAAATCCAAAATTACCAATTGGAACTTTGTTAGTTGATTCAAGTGGTTCGTTTGTAGGTTTTGTTGGTGCCTCAGGTGATATGTTGCCGTCATTTTATATAAATAATCAAATTTCGTCTTTATTGACACACGGAACTATTAATTACACAGGTATCGGCGTGTACGGCTATCCAGTTCAGGCCATTCAGTCATCTAGTACGACACGAGTCGTATCTGGTTGGTATGTTACAAAAAGTAGAACAAGTGCTAGCAAAACAACCGTTGGTGTTGGCGATATTATTGAAAAAATAAATGGTCAAACACTTGCCCCACTTCGTTTGGCAGAGCAAATACTTGGTGCATCAGGATCAGCTATACATGTAACTGTCTTTCGCAATGGAGAAGAATCTGATATACTAGTGCCAGTGGTATCATTAAAAGTGCGATAGTCACAGCCACACTTTGACAGATTACGAAAAATAGTGTATAGTTAACTGTTTCGTTTATAGTATTTCTAGTATATGTTTTTTTCTAATCAACCGTTATATTTACTCAAAAAACGTTGGCGACTTGTTTTTGTCGGTGGTATTATAGTTGCCATTATTGCACTAGGTATTAGTTTACTATTTCCATTGCAATACCGTGCTGATGCACAGGTATTGGTGATTACTAATTTCAGCACTGGTGTTGATCCATACACAGCAGCAAAATCATCAGAACAGATTGCTACGCAGATAGGGCAAGTGATTCCAACAGATGTATTTTATAAAAAAGTGCATCAACAGCCAGGACATAATTTCAACTGGGCGCAATTTGATTCATTGAATAATCGTGCTAGACGAAAGATGTGGCAAAAGGACGTGCGAGTATCAAATGTTTTTGGAACAGGGATTTTGACCATCAGTACGTACAACCATAATGCAGATCAGGCAAAAGAACTAGATGCGACAATTGCTGACACAATCACGACTCATGGATGGGAATATGTCGGTGGAAATGTTACTATGAAGGTGGTAAATAATCCAATTGTGACACAGTTTCCTGTTAGACCAAATATTGCACTCAATATTGTAATTGGGTTCATAATTGGAATACTCCTAACAGGATTAGTTGTTGTACGTCGTTTGTAATTTATTTTATTTATTTTAATGTATTTTTTATGGAAAAAAAATCTCAATCAAATGAAACTGGTATATACGGAGCAATACAACAAATGCTTGTAGCTGAAAATTTTGATCGGTTGCCACAAGCAGATCAAGATGCATATTTACCACAATTTGTCTCAGAAGTTGAACGCAGAATTGGTATTGCCATTTTGCCAAAACTTCCACCAGAAGGTGCAGATGAATTTGCGGAAATGACAAAGAAAAAAGATGCAAGTCCAGAAGAATGGGCAACCTTCTGGCAATCCAAAGTACCAGATTATGAAGAAGTGGTTAGGAATGTGTTAACTGATTTTCAAAAAGAATTGCACACACTAATGAATCAAAGTAAAAACGCATAATCTATGTTAGATAATGCACGACATCAAAGTAAAACACACGATGAAGTATTAGTACGTGATTTGAATTTTCTCCTACAGAAATTTCTTATCAAAATGGATGGTATTAGAAATCGTGAAAAAGTTTTGCAATCACTAACAGATAATGTGATATCGCAAATTGAATTAGTAAAAGCATATAAACATATAGCAGATATTTCTGAAAATTAAATTCTTGTCTTATGACCCAAGAAATACCATGAGAAAATCCAGAAACAAGAAAAACAGTGGATACTAGAAAATTTACAGATCAACAACTAGTAACTTACTATAAAGATGGTGCTTTCCATTTGGGTAAGGTGGAAGGTTCAAATGGTTTAACGCATGAAGATGGTAATATAATGACCCTTACAGTAAATAAGTGGAACGGAACAGATTGGGATACAACACCAGAATCAATTAGTTTAACTGTTCAACCTCGTGTTTTTGACAACTTAAATAAAGGGACTACTCCGAGTGTAAAAATTGATGGCGACAACTATGATGTTGTATTAAATGGAATTCTTGGACCAGATGGTGATATTCTCTATAATTTAGTTGATCAAAACAATAAACAAAAAGATATCAGTAATGTGAGCCATGAGTTTGTACAGGGATTGATTGAAGTATCAAAATTGAAAGAAAGTGTTTCAAAAACAGAAATTGCTGATGACAAGAGAAAAAAAATATCAAAAGAATTATATACAAGGTTGACAAGTATACGACATACATTGATTGACGCTGTAGCATCTTTGGGATATGCAAATGATTTTCCATCATTAAGTGAAACAGATAGAAAAAATATTCTTGATCAAATTCATAAACTTACAGCTGGAGTAGGTGCACTTAATACGGAAATTACAAAAGAAGTAAATGATTTCGTTGATCCTACATATGACGAAATGGAAAAACATAAAGAGGCTGCAAAAAGTTTGCTTGTATTAATTACTAAAAAGATAAAAAATGCAAACGATGAATATCAAGAAGCACTCAATAAATGGAAAGCAAGATCAAAAAAATCAAAAGGATCAAAACCAGTAAAAGGATTAAAACCGATTAAGCCTAAAGAGGAGGAAATATGGATGGAGGTTTATAATAGCTTGGATGATACTTCTCGTGGCTTTAAAAAAGTAGTAGAAAATAAACGCAAGCAAACTGCAAGTTCAGTTAACAATAAAAAAAATACAGATTACCAGGAGGGATCGTTGAGAGACAGCGCAACTGTAGAATCAATGAAAGCCATTCTTACAGAATGGTCCGAAGGTGCGAAAGATGTTACTAATACTGTTCAAAAAGTAGAGATTCGTGAGATAGCGAGTGGGCTTTTGGTTCGTGTGGAAAAAATTACAGATGACGCAGTTAAGGAAGGAATCAAATCTCGCTTAGGAATTCTTCAAAGTTCACTTGACAACATCAATGATATAACTAAAGATGGTGGCACAGAAATACTTGCCTTGTTTAAAGACATTGAGGATATAAAAACAGATATCTATAAAAATGAATGTACGCATGAAAAACTTCCGAAGCGTGAAAAAGAAAGGCAAGTGATTGATATTCCTGCGAGCGAGTGGTTACGATTGTTTAAGCTAAGCTCTTTTAATCGAACAAAATTTAAGGAGTATATTACTAGTTTGTATGAGTCTGTTGTAAATAAAAATATAGGGTTTTCTAAACAAAATACCATTGATATGATGAATGAATTGCAACTAGATGATATTTTTATTGAAAAGCTTAAGCAATTTGGTATTTATAACAAGGATGATTTTATTACACAATGGGAAACACGTATTGCTCCTGATTTTACCGAAGTTATGCAGACAGATGCAGAGAGTCGCGTGCATGCGTGGCAGGCAAGAAAGATTTCTCAATTACGAACAAGTACATTAGGAAAAAGGAAGTCTCGTATAGGTATAGGAAAAGTTGGACAAAGTGGCGGTGGAATTAGACGACTATTAAAAAGAGAGAATGTTGGACTTGCAGGCTATATGGCATTGGAGGTTGCAGGTATGTTTGTAACAGGTTTTGGTGTTAGTAAATTATTAGGGAAAGTCGGTTCAGCAACTGAACGAGCGGTAGCAGTTGGTAGTTCTGTTGGTGCTAGTAAGTGGGGGTTAAGTGCTTTGCTTGGTAAAAGAATGAAAAAAGCATCAGAGTTCATGCAACAGAATAAAGAAAAAGAACATAAAGAAGCATCCATTGCAGCAATTCTTGAAGATTTGTTTGATGGATCTGGTGCATTAAAGAAGGATTCTGGTGCTGTCATAACACATGCAATAGCGCAAATTGTGCGAGAAAATACTGGATCGAAATCGCAGCGTACAGTATCTATTTCTAATGTAGAGAATCATGAAGAATCACCGATTGAATTGAAAGGCAAGACTTCTCGTATTTACAAAAACGCATTGCGAGCAGCAAGCTTGGATAAAAATATAACACTATCTGATAGAGATAAATATCAATTTGCAAGTGTGCTATGTACATTACAGAATAGAGAGACAGATCCAAATGCCCAAAACAGTGAAACTAATCCGTGGTATACAAAAATAGCTGATTATTTGACTGAAATTTATATGGGTAAACGCTCTGATGTTGTAAGTGGTATGGTTACGACTGGTTTGGGTGGTTTACTCTCTTGGACGCTCATGAACGTAAATTTGGGAGCGCGTTTTGCTGTTGGTGCGACGATTGGCGGTTTGCATGGTATAAAATCAGGTCATGAATCTATGAAAGGTCGTGAACATGAGTTAGCAGAACGCACAATTAAAAATTTTATTTCTGAATTTGATGAACTATCTATAAAAATTAATGATCATTTGGACAATCCATTGGCGACTACTGGTACATATCCAGATGACAAAAAATTTCGTGTATGGGCTAATGTCTTGCGTGCTTTGATGAAAGGAAAAATACCAAAAGTATTGTCACCTGATCTGCGTGGTGAATTGTCTAGTGTATTTAATCGTTCCAAGGATATTGCACAGTTATTGCAAACAGATAACATGTTACGTAATGCGGTTGAAAATAATATTGAAGAAGCTGATACGTTGCTTTTGCGTTTTGATTTTATGAACACAATAGAACAGACGAAGCAACACAGCAAAAACATGGAGGAAGAACAGAAAACAGCAAATAATTCAATTTTGGTAAAATTTGGAAAGGTACTTCGTGTGGGATCTATTACTGGAGTATATTCAGTAGTTGGAGGAGCAGTTAGTCTTGCTGCAGGATGGGGAGTAAAGAAGTTCTTTGGTTCTGGAGCTGAACAACATGCAGTTGCAAGTAAGCAACCAGCAGGTACTGCGTCAGTTATGGCGCATGCTGAAGTTGTTGGTGTAGCAGCTTTGCCTGTTATAAGAGGTGTACATCATGTTGTTGCTCACATAGCATCGCATCCTATTGGTCAACCTATTGGTCAACCTATTGGTCATCATCCCAAAACATTATTTACGGCTGATAGTGTACAAAATCAAACGCATTTAAGACCAAATCAATCACTTGTTGTTAATAGCACACGGAGTGTAGATACATCTCATGCAACAAATTTACAACATAAAGTAGGTGCTCCAACTCCAACTCCAGAAATGAAACATCCTTCAATTGATGTATTAGAAATCCATAAAGGCGGGAGCATATTGGGTACTATGAATCATTTTCAAACGCAACATCCAGAAATTTTTTCTCATATGACGCCACAGCAGATTCATAATTGGCGTATGGGTGAATTGAAACAAATGGGATTCAAGTGGGAAGATGGAAAACTTGGCTATCCGATAAGGGTGCAACCTGGTGCGAAACTAGAATTTTTTAAGACTAATGGCAAGCCACATGTGCGAGTATTGGACGTTGGTGGAAGTACTGTTCATAAGTTAAAGCATTTGCGTTTCTTTGAAAAAGGTAATAATGGATTATCTAGTCATGTGAAGTCAAACATTTTACGAATTCATTCAATTTGCATGATCATGTTCAAGGGAATAAAATTGTAGTGAGTCAAGCATTACGTGAACAAGTAACAGGATTTCACAATATAAAAGATATTAGTCATATCAATGCAATATCAGATAACTCTGGACTGGTAGATATTGCACTTAGTAACGGAAAGCATATCGCTGCGTCTTGTAGTATTGTAGATAAACATTTGATACTTGAACCAATTAGCAAATCTCCACTTTTTCAGGCGATGAAAATTCCTTCTGAGCATGGTGTTCCTTTAGCTGGATCTAATCACTTGAAAATTTCTCCTCACGTGAGAAATCCTGCTGACGTATCGCGTATTCCGCGTCACGATATTACATCTGGGAATCCACCAGTTACAAAGTTGAAAAGTACACCAACTTCAGCAACACCACACAAAGCAGTAGGAACACGTAGTGATTGGACAAAGAGTTTGAATGCAGATCATTTATCAGTGGCAACACTACGACAACTTAATGCACTGTATATTACATTGCAAAAGCGGATACACGATACAGTATTTGCCAATCCTGGTGTGGGTATTCACATGCAACACAATATATTTGATCATTTTCAAGATCAGATTAAAAAGGTGTCATTGAGTCCGACTGGACGTACCATGACACCAAAAGAATTTGTACAGCATGTACAAAATAGTGCTGGATTAACTCCAGAGCAAAGAATTCTTCTTGATCCAATATCTAAATCTAAAGGTCTTCCATTTTTTACAAATGGATCACACGCATTTAAATGTCATATTGATGGACATAATTATTATTATTCAGATCCAAAAAATACTTTTTTTACGCAAAAAGGTCTTCTCATTGCAAAACATGGTGGTACCGATTACTTGGCTGTTGTACGTGCAGACACAAATAATAAATTGATTGTTGATCTGGTTAAAAAATAATTATCTCTCTTCAATAGACAGCACAAAAACCCTCCATGCTAAGTGGAGGGTTTTGGTATTGACATACTCTTTTTTTTATGCTTAAATGTAAATAGTATTGTGGATAAGTCAGTAATTTTGTTTATTTTGTTCTGTTCAGTTTGCTTTATAAAGGGGCAAACTTACCCCTTGACAAAGAAATAGAAGTATGTTATAGTACTCTGTTCTTTACACAAGGTAGCTGAACAATCAGTATTTGTCTTCTGAAGAAAAGGAAACCCTTTTCTTGAGCAGACAAGACATTTTGTCTTTTGCATTTTATTGCGAGAAACAAATTTGTTCGCTCTATGTTCTTTACATATAACTCTAGAATATTGCAACTGCATGCGTTTGGGTTATTGGATTTGATAGTAATATATTGTTTCTTTACAACTCAACAATGATTAGTGTGTTTAGGACAAGGTGTATAGTTTTTCTGTACATCGTGTCCTAGGCACACAAGTGCCAAGGAACATAGTCATCCAATTCCGGGTGGCTGACAATCCTCTAACAATGGGAAAGGAGAGTATTGTGAAGTTTTTTCTTTTCACTCTGGCAATTCTGTTCGTGGCGACAGCGCCGCGGGCAGATGCAGCAGAGGCATGCATTTGCCTCACTAGGGCAACCAACCTTGGAGTGTGTGTCGGTATGCCCGTCAAGGACAACGGCACCTGTAGTGCCACGCAGATTTTAGGCATCCGGTCCACACCGGATGCCTCAGCCAGCTGGAACTTGTGTAGGCAAAAGTGCCTTAATGCCGTACGGGCCGCAGAAATGGCTCGTGATAGCTTTTGCGTTATTCCGGGACAACTGTTGCACCCTTGGGATGTATCCTATGGGTGCTATCCAATCCAGCACCAGTCGACTGCAGTGCAATATCGACTGCAAAAACTGGAGGCGAAGGTAGCGGAGCTACGCGTGAAACACCGCGTGAAGCTAGTTCATCAACAGAAGGCGACAGTGCCAGCACAGAAGCGCTGTCATTCGTCGCTTGGTTTCACTTTTCCGGGTGGGACTAAATTCCGAATGAGTCAGTACGTTCTCTGCAGGCAACGAGAGTCTACGGCATTTTTGGCTGCC